>NZ_JCACIN010000119.1:0-13540 GCF_059504425.1 Drouetiella sp. | reverse complement strand
CGACCAAGATTCACCTCTGCTTCGTTAGGCTAATGGTGAAGCGGCTTGCAGCATCCTCTTAAGATCTCAAATGGGTTCTATAAAGAAAACTATCTTGGGATGATCCATCTAGCTTGTGCATGCATTGCAATAAGAGCGATTCAGGTTTTCGGATAGGCTCTAATGACCTCCAAAACAAGTTTTGCCTTAAATTCGGCGCTGTATTGACGACGGTGCGTTGCCATTGATTTTCCCTCCATAGGACAAGAATACTACTCTTAGCTCCTTGTCCGAAATTTGGGGGTCATTACAGTCTTGCCCAGTAGCCGCCATGTTGCAGTGGGTAAGGCAAGTGGCTTGACCAGCTATATTGAACGGGTTAACAACACGCTTAGACAACGGGTATCGCGCTTAGTGAGAAAAACCTTATCTTTTTCCAAGAACCTGGAGAATCACGTTGGTGCGATCTGGAATTTTATTCATAATTACAATGAATTGATCCGTTCAGAACCATTAAGTTGCTAATAAAGCTTGTTTATTCTCCATCCTTTACTAAATAGGACTACCTTGAGTCCGACTCCAGCCGATCGCTATCCTTCCAATTGCCAAGCTGGACTGGCTCGAATACGTATATTGCTGCAAACGTCTCGCCCTATGTGCTTGAGTAAGTTCACATTACAGCTTAAAAATTCAGAATCTCTCGATCGTATCCTTCTGGTGTCGGCTCAATTTCCCATACCAGTCCTTCCTCTGGTTCAAGAATGACATCTACATAAAGTCGATCGACTGCCTCGATCGCAATATCCTCATTATGCTCAAAGGGCTGCAAATCCTCCGTTAAAAGCCTGAGTTTGAAGCCCGAAGGAACTAGTCGATCGGCATCCAGCGGGCACAACTCAAATCTCCAGATGCGCTCTTCTAGATTGCCTTGAGGAAATATCTGTAACTCGTATAGATGACCCGCGATCGCTAGCTGCCGCGATAAGCCATTGATTCTCTCTGCTGGGCTTCGCATACCCTGAGCGATCGTTAAGGCGCGCGTACTCCAGCCGATTTGTTCGGCTAAGCCTGATAGACCTACCTGTAACCACTGGGGAACTGACCAGGAATTTAAGAATCCCTGCCGTCGTTCGTAGAGGCGTTGCCGCCAGCCGCCATGTTCTAGCAAAGCCGCCCAAACCTGAAAGGGCACTGCCAAACGCGGGAAGATCACTGCGGGATTGCCAAGACGCTCTAGCAAGTTTTCTGCCTGTTGCCGCAGTAATATAGGAACTGGCGCAACTTCCGCTCGTAAGGATTCTTCAGGGCAGAGTTGACGGGCAATCCAAAGCACATTGAGATCTTGGATCAGCTCATCTTCATCCAGACTGTAAGTGCGATCGCCATCCTCATAAGCGCCTTGTGTTTTGAGTTGATGATGAGTTGCATAGCCCCAAATTCTGATCCACCCCGCATCTGGATTGACCTGCACTGCCAGATAGTAGTCGGCGCTCCAACTCGGAATATCTACCCATTCTTGTGGCACTCGCAGTTCTCTGAGGTCAATTTCAGGGGTCGGAATCAAAACTAACCGCATGTCTTCACAGACGATCGCTGTTCCATTCACAAGCTCCCAGAAACTGGACAACGCCGCTACAGAAGGCCAAACTTGAGACGTCTGTTCTTCCTGCAACCAGGGCAAGAAGGCTGCCAAACTCATCTGATTGAGGTGAGCCTGCCAATCTGCTCCTGGCGTTGAGAAAGCCTGATGCTGTTGTTCCGCAACCTGCGGAATTTCCAAATAGAGTCGATCGGTAATCGCGGCAAGAGGGATTGCATCAGAAGACATCATCGGGACTCCGTTGCAGTTGCAGTGACATGGGGTGGTAGATAGTATGCATTGAGCCATTCTTCTATGGCGCTACTCATACTGTCCAGTACCGAAGATGTCAAGGGAATATGCAGAGTTTGCTGACTCCATTGAGCTAGCGTCGAAAGTAAGGTTTGTCTAAGACGATTGAGTCGGCGAGAAACTGTATATTGTTTCATGCCTAGATGCTGAGCAATCTGCTGTTGAGTCAGAGCTTGCTGATAATACAGTTGTAGGAGAATTTGAGCTTCGGTATCGAGTTGTGTCACTGCTGTTGCTAAAACCTGATTAATTTGTGTACCCTGAGTCTCCCGGATTTCTGTCTCTTCTTGGGCGATCGCCTCAGCTAGCAAAGATTCCTGAATACTTCCAGGGAGATAATCCATCAGCTCACTCGTTTCTTGTCCAGGAATAGGAGTGTGAATAGAAATCTTTGCAGGATACAGAAACACCCGCACGGCTTTGGCACAGACTAACAGCCATTTCTCCAGGTTCTCCGGGCTACAGGTTTGAGTCGAGCTAAGTTGGCTTAATTGCTCAGCATTGTAGACTTGCGCGATCGCTTGCCATGTTGTGTATTCGGGTCTACTTAAGCGTTGAGCCGTTTGAGCGGTGCTGGGCGCGTATAGCTGCTTAAAACAGTTCCAGGCTAAAACATAGCGGGCGATCGCTTCAGGGCTTTCTCCAGAAAATTGCAGTGCTTCTACCAATCGCTTATGGCTCGTCCTATGCAGCAATGCCCAATCTGTGCAGATCGCGACTTCCTCCTGTTTCTCAACCTGATTTTTAATCGTGCCGCTCAGCACCAGTTCTGCATAGCTTTTGAGGCTGGAGCTGAACTGTGGATTAAAGTTTCTGTACACTTTGTCAATCCGGGCGATCGCAGTTTGAAAAAAGTCGGCGATCGAGTGGTTGCCAGACAGCTTTAGAGCTAGCTTGCGGGCAGTCCAGTAGCAGACTTCTTGAAGGTATGCCGTTAGGTGGGAGGCGGCGATCGGGCTGGCTTGGGTCTGCCAGATCTGGTGCCAGTAAAGCGCCCAAAAAAGCTCAGATTCCTCTTGAGCAGACTGGCTTAAGCAAGTTTGCATACTGCGTCGCAGCTTTGGATCTGTGACCCAGCCTCCAAAAGCATCTGCTTTGAATTGCAGAAATGTGGAAAAAATTTCAAGAAGTCCCTGCCGAGTTCGCATAGGTTCACCTGATTCAGATGGAACGCTTAAAGTCAGAGCCATCCAATTGTAGAGCTAATTGTAAAGCCAATTGTTAGGCAGGTTGTCTACTCCGCAGGCGTGAGACCTGCATAAACGGCAAAAGCCCCGGTAGAGAGTAGAGGAAGGGGTTGTCCCATCCAATCTTCAATTTTTAATCATTCAGTTACGACTGATAAGGACGAATAGTATGGCAATTACAAAGCGTGGTTCCTTTACCTATAACGGTGGAGAGGATGTCATTGGTCTCGGCAGTAACGGCAACGATCGACAATTCTCTGGAGCTGGCAATGATGTCATTTATGGCAATGACGGCAAAGATTCTCTCTATGGTGGCGCTGGGAACGATACGTTAGATGGTGGCAGTGGTGATGACTATTTCTATGGTGGCTATGGCAATGACTCATTGCTAGGCGCTTCTGGTCAAGACTATCTCCAGGGTGCCGAGGGGAATGACCAGCTCTACGGCGACCAGGGCAACGATACGCTTTATGGTCAAGAGGACGACGATACCCTCTTCGGTGGGGAGGGTAATGATTCTCTCTATGGCGAAGCAGGCAGCGATAGCCTCTATGGCGACGATGGCACTGATTACCTCAATGGCGGGAGTGGAATTGACTACCTTTTTGGGGGTAACAACAATGACACTCTTGACGGTGATGCAGAGAACGATACGTTAGATGGTAGCTACGGCGACGACTATCTCTATGGTGGCTATGGCAATGACAAATTGCTTGGCTCTTTTGGTCAAGACTCTCTTCAGGGTGCAGAAGGGAATGATACCCTCGCTGGCGAACCGGGCAACGATACGCTCTATGGCTTTGATGGCAATGATTTGCTTTACGGCGGCGAGGGTAACGATTCGTTATATGGCGAAGCCAACAACGACACCCTTTACGGCAACGAGGGCAACGACACCCTCACTGGCGGCACAGGTAACGACTACCTCGATGGCGGCGCTAACTACGATATTGCCACTTATGCTGGACAATACACTACCTATGGAGCTGCTTTTACTAGCGATGGGGAGGTTCAAATAACAGGTAGCGAAGGCACTGACCTGCTCTATGGCATTGAACGAATCAACTTCAGCAATGGCGGATTCTATAACGTTTACACCGGAGATTCATCCAATAACAGCCTCACTGCCGATCCCAACGTTTTTTCCTTACTCTATGGCGGCTATGGCAACGATACTCTCATTGGGGGTAACTATAACGACACTCTGGGCGGGGGCGACGGCAGCGATTTTCTCAGTGGGGGCAGCGGGGATGACATCCTAGTCGGCGGACTGGGAGCCGACACCCTTTTCGGTGGAGGTGGAAACGACATTATCAATGGCTATGGTTCCACCGTCACCAACGATACGCAGTACGATTGGCTCTCCAGTGGTGCAGGTTCTGACATTTTTGTGCTAGGTGAAGCAGGCAAGGTGTTCTATAACGAAACGGGCGATGGCTATGCCGTGATCCGCGATTGGGATGTTAAGTCTTCAAGTGTGGATACTGAGTTCGATCGCATCCAGTTAGCCGGAAATGCCAGCCTATACAAAGTGGAATTCGCCAGCATTGGCGGTATTGGCAATAGTGCCCAAGATACCGAAATTTTATACAGATCCAACAATGGCTGGGAACGAATCGGCGTCATTCAAGATTTCACTAACTTCAATCTCAGTAGAGATGCGGTTTTTGTCTAGTGCCTGCTGACAGTACCTGTTGATATAGTTTCGACTGGGTTCTGAGTGCTCCTGAAAAGTGGTGTTCTGCGATCGCTGTTCAGTGTCTTCGTGACTTGTCTGCGATCGCATTTCTTGTTTTGTTCTTAGCGTACTCAAGGCTAATCAAGCAGGGGTGGCGATTAGTCCTTAAATGAGCGATCGCCCTCCACAAATTCCCAGACCTGCATAAAAGGAAAAAGCATTGGTAGAGAGTAAGAGAAAGAGTTGCAGGAATTCCTATTACAGCACCTACGTATTGACATAAGCGTTCTGCAATTAGTTGTCAACCTAAGCAATAGTCCACATCAATTCATCATTTTTTAAGGAGTAAACGACATGGGCATTTTAGGCGACATTCTTGATGTTTTTTTTCCGGGTTTCGAGGGATCTCATAGAGAAAGGCGTGGCTCTTTCACCTACACGGGCACTGATAACATCTATGGCATTGGTGGCAGCGGCAACGATCGCCAAATTTCTGGGTTTGGTCACGACATCCTGTATGGCTACGGCGGCGACGATTACCTTGATGGTGGCGCTGACAACGATTACCTTAATGGTGGCGAGGGCAATGATACACTCTATGGCGACAGCGGCATTGACACCCTGATTGGTGGCAACGGCAACGACATCCTGAGTGGCGGCGAAGATAACGACAGCCTCTTCGGTGGGATTGGCAACGACACTCTTGTCGGCGATAACGGCAACGACTATCTGGCTGGCGACAATGATAACGACTATCTCTACGGTGGCAACGGCAACGACACCCTAGACGGGGAATATGGCAACGATACTCTCGTTGGCGGCAATGACTACGATATTGCCAATTACATTGGACAATTCAATACCTTCAGCACTGCTTTTAACATCGATGGATCTGTCCAAATCACCGGTGGCGAAGGCACTGACTTGCTCTATGGAATCGAGCGGATCAACTTCGGAAATGGCGGATTCTATAACGTCTACACCGGAGACGCAGGGGCTAACAGCCTGACTGCCGATGCCAACGTTTGGTCTTTACTCTACGGCGGCAATGGCAATGATACTTTGAGGGGGGGCAATTACAACGATACCCTAACGGGCGGAAATGGCAACGATATTCTCGATGGCAGCAGCGGCTATGATATTGCCACTTACTTTGGACAATACACAGACTATAAAGCTGCCTTTACCAGCGATGGAGCGGTTCAAATCACTGGTAGCGAAGGTACTGACCTGCTCTATAGAATCGATCGGATCGACTTCGGAAATGGCGGATTCTATAATGTCTACACCGGAGACGCAGGGGCTAACAGCTTGACTGCCGATGCCAACGTTTGGTCTTTACTCTATGGAGACGATGGCAACGATACCCTGATCGGCGGCAACTACAACGACACGCTGAATGGCGGAAATGGCAATGACTCTCTCAATGGCGGTAGCGGCAATGACATCCTGAGCGGTGATTTGGGATCTGATACCCTTGTCGGTGGAGTCGGAAATGACTACATCAATGGCTATGGCTCCACCGTTACCAACGATAGCCAATATGACCGACTCACGGGTGATACAGGATCTGACACCTTTGTGCTGGGCGAAACGGGTAAGGTTTTCTACAACGAAACGGGCGATGGCTACGCGGTCATTCAGGATTTTGATCCCAGATCTGGGGATTTTGATGTTGAGTTCGATCGCGTTCAGCTAGCTGGTAATGCCAGTCAATACAAAGTAGAATTCAGCAGCGTTGGCGGTATTGGCACAAACGCCCAAGATACCGAAATCTTCTACAGATCCAACAATAGCTGGGAACGAATTGGCATTATTCAAGATGCCACAAACTTCGATCTCAGTAAAAACGCAGTATTTGTCTAATTCCTGTTGATCTCGTCCTAGCTAGTTGACTTGAGTGTTCCTAAGAAGTGATTCTCTGCGATCGCCGTTCAGTGTCTTCGTGACTTGTCTGCGATCGCATTTTTTGTTTCGTTCCTGGCACACTCAAGGCTAATCAATCAGGCGATCAGTTTTTAAATAAGCGATCGCCCTCTACAAAATTCTGCTCCTCAAATCTGGATAATCAGAGCTGCATAAAAGAAAAAAGCATCGGTAGAGAGTAAGAGAAAGAGTTGCAGGGAATTCCTATTTTGGTTCATTTACAGATTCTCTGTTGATTCAATCCTTCAGCTATCACTCTTACGCAATTAATGGCGCACTCAAAGCCAACTGATTCAATCTAAAAATCAAACATAACAAGGTTAATCCTATGCAGCTTCAACATGAACCGTCACTACAGTCTGAGTCTCTTTTATCTAATCCACTACCGCGACCTACTCTGATTGCGCGTTGGGAAATCGAAAACAATAAGCTGATCTGTCGTTGGGTTGTTGACGATCGCCCCTTCGATTCATCCGTTCATTTCTAACGCTCACTTTCAAAGAATAGACGATCGCAAACATTGGTTTTTTACGCATTCTAGGAATTAAGACAATGCATTCTCAACAGCAAGTTTCACGTACGGGTCTACTGGCGATCGGATTGGCGATCGTAGTTTTAGGGGGCTGCACCACGCTTGAAAAACCCTCTAATCCTGTATCTAGCAGCAGTTCTAGCGAACAGCCCAGCCTAGCTTCTACCCAAGTCGAAGCTGAGACTCCTGATGCCAATCGCACAGCAAAAGAGCAGTTTGCTACTATCCTCGGCACCAAACAGGACGGGTGGCTACCCAAGGTAATTGCAGGCAGAGGACTGAAAAAAGGACTGACTCCTGCAATGGCTGGAAAAATCATTCCTGGCGCAGAGCAAGTCTCAGAGTTTGGCTTCAGCAAAGTCGCTGTGCAAAATGTTCCCGGTCTCAAACAGTACGAGTTTTACTACGCCAAAAATGGTGAAGCCGCTCAGCTCGAATCGGTCAAGCTGCAATTTGATCCAAACCTGAACGAGGCTTACGCTGACTTAGTTGAAGTCGCAACTCAAAAGTATGGTGCAGCTAAACCAGAAGATATAGAACAACAAGCGATCGTCTGGGTGGGTTCTGATTTTGTGACCGCTCAACTCACCAAACCCCTCACCAGCTTTGATGGCTATGTGTTGAACATTTCTTTGGCAAAAGATTAGTAAGTGTTCAAGTTGATGAGCGGACGTGAAGCTATCCTGAACCACCATGCGTATTCTCTTCTTACATCCCAACTTTCCCGCCCAGTTCCGTCACCTTGCCACCGCCTTAGCGAAAGATCCTCAAAACCAGGTGGTCTTTGGCACAAAACGGGTAGAGGGCAGTCTACCGGGCGTTCACAAAGTCCTTTATAGGGTGCCACACCCCGCCCATCCCCAAACCCATCCGTATGTCCGATCGCTTGAAAGTGCGGTCATAGAGGGTCAGGCGGTTTATCGTATGGGGCAAGCCTTAAAAGCCCAAGGCTTTATCCCAGATGTGGTATGCGGACATTCTGGTTGGGGGCCAACCTTATTCATCAAAGATCTGTTTCCCCAAGCCAAGCTGTACGGCTACTTCGAGTGGTTTTATCATGCTCACGGCTCGGATGCAGACTTTGACCCCAGCGATCCATTAGATGCCAATGCAGCAGCCCGAATTCGCGTGAAAAATGCTCCCATTTTGATGGATTTGGTAAACTGCGATCGCGGTATTTCTCCTACCCATTGGCAGCAGCAGCAGTTTCCTGCCGAGTTTCATTCCAAGATCAAGGTGCTACACGACGGCATCGACACAACTTTCTTTTGTCCTAAGCCTGGAGCTAAATTAGTCCTACCTGCGATCGGGCTAGATCTCTCTCAGGTGGATGAAATCGTTACCTATGCCACACGCGGTATGGAACCCTATCGTGGATTCCCGCAGTTTATGGAATCTGTGGCGTTAATTCAGCAGCGTCGCCCCAACTGCCATGTGGTGGTGGTAGGAGACGATCGGGTCGCTTACGGTAAAACTCTACCTAACGGCAAAACCTATAAGCAGCTTATGCTGGAAAAACTGCCATTAGATTTGTCTCGGCTGCATTTCACGGGTTCTCTGCCCTACGACCAGTATCTTCAGGTATTGCAAGCGTCTTCGGCACATATTTACCTGACTCGTCCGTTTGTTTTGTCCTGGTCAATGCTGGAGGCGATGGCAACGGGTTGTTTAGTCATCGCTTCTCGTACTGCTCCAGTGACTGAAGTAATTCAGGATGGCAAAAACGGCTTATTAGTCGATTTCTTCTCGCCCAATGAGATTGCCGATCGCGTTGATGAGGCGTTAGGGCAGGGCGCTAACCTGGGCGATTGCACGTATCGCTTATCTAGTCTCCGCACTAAGGCTCGTCAAACCATCCTAAAGCATTACGATCTTGCCACCTTGCTGCCTCAGCAGATTCAAGAGTTACTAGGAGAATTGCCAGAACATAGCAAATCATTTCCTAATGCCAAAGGGTTTGCTCCCCAATCTCGGCTCAACAACCCTGCTCTCAAGCGGAAATATCCAGCGCTGGTCTAACATCGCACTAGCCTAAAATCGCACTCTAAAAATTCCACTCTCCAGACCTGCATAAAAGGCAAAAGCATCAGTAGAGAATTAATGAAAGAGCTGTATCTAGCTATTGTGAGCGCCCAATGCAATGATTTTAATGAGAAAGATCCTATGAACAAACAATGCTTTGCCTGTTTTATGACCCTGCTTGCAGTATTAACCGGCTGCACGAATAAACCACCCACTGTTGGGAAAGCGACAGAACTTGTGCGGGCGTGTGGTAGAAGCAACGATGGAAAACGAATAGCTCTTGAAGGATATCTAAAGTTACCTGACGAAATCCCAGTAGATAACACTATTTCTGTACTACTTGAGATTCGTTTATCAAAGGATGTGAAGAGGTTGAACGATCGGGTTGGAGTATGGGTTCAATATGGAAACGAGACAAATCGGGTTGCTCCTGTAGAAAGCAAAAGCACCATTACGATTCCAGGATTGAATGGAGCTAAGAGTAATGCGCAGCCCACTCCATACACCGATCAACCGCCGACTGTTGGGACTTATACTCACGCAGATTTACACGTGACTGCAAGTGATGGACAACAGATTACCTACACCGATCGGGTGCGTGTTTCGGGTAAGGTCGGATTTCCATCATCACCGGAGACCGCAGCGATTTCGCCTTGTGTTCTTAATAATCCGTTGATTGAACGTATTCCATAGGTAGATGGGTGAAGTTAAGTTGCTCTTTACTCTACGCCTCTAGAGGGCATAATACTTTGATAGCCTCATTGAAGCATTTGAGGTGGAGGCATATTCTCAAGTCAATGGGCGATCGCAGTTGGGCTTCCCTGATCCGATCGCCTCTTTCCATCCCTACCGTTGGAGTCACCGTGGGTAAATTAGTCATCTTGAAGTTTGGGGCAGGGAGTTTTGCCGAGGGATTCCCGGTCACGCTTCAGATTGGGATGGAAAACACCCGCCCTTCTAGCGAAGTCATGGGTGAACTACCGCCTGAACCTAAACTACCCCTGAGCTTCGATCGCTGGCAAGCCATTTATCGGAGATTGGATTTGTCGGCTCGTCCTATGGGATTGCCTAAATCGTCGTCCTTTGCGAGTCTTGAGGATTGTAGCGAAGCGGCAGAGCAGTTACGCGATCGGCTCAACTATTGGCTACAGGCAGAGTCGTTTCGTTCGATTCGTGAGAAGTGGTTAGAAAAGCTCCAGCCCACTGAAACAATTCGCGTGATTCTCCAAACTTCAGCTTTACCCCTGCAAAAACTTCCCTGGCATCTCTGGGATTTAATTGAGCGCTATCCCCACGCAGAGTTTGCGCTAAGTACGGCAACCTATGAACAGGTCCACTACTCTGCACATTCAACTCAGCCTGTCAAGATTTTAGCGCTCTTGGGAGATAGCGCAGGAATTGATATTCAGACCGATCGCGCTATTCTGGAAAAGCTCCCGGATGCTACGATCAATTTCCTGGTAGAACCCGCTCGAAAAGAGCTGACTGACCATATTTGGGAACAGAATTGGGATATTCTCTTTTTTGCGGGACACAGCTCCAGTTCTGGAACTCGTGAAACGGGGAGGATTTATATTAACCCTAACGAGAGTTTAACGATCGATGAGCTAAAGTATGCTCTAAGGAAAGCGGTGAATCGCGGATTGAAGCTGGCAATTTTCAACTCTTGTGATGGGCTGGGGCTAGCGCGGGAATTCGCCGATTTGCAGATCCCGCAGATGATTGTCATGCGAGAGCCTGTGCCCGATCGCGTTGCCCAGGAATTCCTGAAATATTTCTTAGAGGCGTTTTCCCGAGATGAACCCCTTTACCTCGCAGTTCGAGAGGCACGAGAGCGGCTTCAGGGCTTAGAAGGGCAATTTCCCTGTGCAACTTGGCTACCTGTGATTTATCAAAATCTGGCTGAAACGCCAATGACTTGGGTCAGCGTCGGTCAACCTAGACATTCTCCCGCTATCCGGCCCAAGATTACGTCAGCCTTGCTAATCAGTCTAGCGATCGCTTTACTCATCATGAGCATTCGATATGTAGGGCTTTTACAGCCTTCGGAACTCCAAGCATTTGACCAGTTTTTGCAGTTACGTCCTGAGGAAAAGCCTGACACCCGCCTGCTCGTGGTGGCGATTACTGAAGAGGATGTCCAGGCACAGTCTCAGGAGTCTCGACGCGGCTCTCTTTCAGATCAATCTCTTGCCAAACTGCTAGAGAAATTAGCGTCCTATCAACCACAGGTAATTGGATTGGATATCTATCGAGATTATCCTGTAGGAAACATACCTGGGCTGGCAGCGGCAATGCGCCAGAACGATCGCCTCGTAACCATCTGCAAAGTTACCGATCCTCAAGCCGGACGTGTAGGGATTGCCCCGCCGCCAGAAACTCCATCCGATCGCCTCGGTTTTAGCGATCTACCGCTTGATGCAGACAGTGTGGTAAGGCGGCAGCTCCTGGCGTTAACGCCACCTCCATCTTCAGCTTGCACTGCTACCTATGCCTTCAGTACGCAGCTAGCGCTACGCTACCTAGCGGCTCAAAGCGTACCTCTGCAATTTTCCCCAGACGGAGCTTGGCAGCTCGGCAAGGCTCACTTTCAGCCGATTGAAGCTCATACGGGCGGATATCAAGGCATTGATGCTTGGGGGCACCAGATCTTGTTGAACTATCGCTCTTACCGATCGCCCAAAGAGGCAATTCCTCAAGTGACCCTGAGCCAAATTTTATCGAATCAAGTGGATGCAAATGTGATTAGGAATCGAATTATACTGATTGGAACAACGGCTGAGAGTTTCCAGGATTACTCACTAACGCCCTACAAAACGAATCAGGGAGCGATACAAAAAATACCGGGCGTGATCTTACAGGCGCAAATGACCAGTCAACTCATTAGTGCTGCACTGGGAGAACGATCGCTGCTATGGGCTTGGACACTATGGCAAGAAACCCTTTGGGTAATGGCATGGTCTGTGACTGGAAGCTTATTGACTCAATTTGTCCGACAGTTACCCGCTTGGGGGATTGCCGTTGGGGGAGCAATCGTTATTTTATATAGTGTCTGTCTGATTGTTCTAGTCCAGTACAGCGGGTGGATACCGATCGTTCCCACTGCATTGGCTTTCTTGGGCAGCAGTGGTGCCCTTTACGTAAAAACTTTGGCGCAATCTCAGTCTTTGCAGCGTTCACTTAGGAGAAATTTATGAAGCCCTCTATAAAATTTTTGTTGCAGTTTACCTTGACTCTTGCCTTAGCGCTGAATCCGTTCAGTCGCTTTACACTACAGGCGGCACCATTGCCCCGCTTAGCCTCTATTTCCTACACGCCACCGCCGCCCCCACCCGATCGCGGTGCGCCGGGGAGTCGGGGAGAGGGGGCTTCTCGAGGATGCGTTGCCGGAAGCCAGCCTCTGATGGCGCTGGTGCCTGAGCAAACTTTAAGCGCAGCAGGGGCAACTCCAATTACTCAAGTTTGGGGATTAACTAGCGCTGATCATCCGCGCTTTTGGTTCTTTATGCCTTACGAACCGACACAGATGAGGGCGATCGAGTTTGTCTTGCAAAATAGTCAGGATCAGACGATTTATCGCACACCGATTCCTGCACCGTCAGCGCCTGGAATTGTTTCTGTAAACCTCCCCTCCACAGTCAGTGGATTGGAAATGAATCAGCAGTATCACTGGTTTTTTAAGGTAAGAGCGGTGTGTGAACCGAATCAAACCATGACGCTGGATTATGTGGAAGGCTGGATACAGCGAACTCATCTGGAGCAAGGACTCCGCGATCGCCTCACCCAAGCCACGCCTCGGCAGCAAGCCGCACTCTATGCCGAGAATGGTATTTGGTACGATGCGCTGAACACCTTGGCAGAATTAAAGCTTACACAGCCTGAAGATGGGGCGATCGCTCAAGACTGGACAGATTTACTCAAGTCCGTTGAATTAGAAGACTTAGCAACTCAGCCCTTGATTCGCTAGTTGTTCTCCAATCAGATCTAGAGCATGCCTAATTGATTGTCCAAAAGGCTGAGCTAAGTACTGGTATGCTTGTAAAACTGCCATTCTGGAACATCAGCCTGTGATTCCTTGGTTAAATGCATTTCTTTTCTCCATAAGCAAGACTCGCAAGCTGCTGCTCTCTGCACTTTTCATTGCCCTGCTGGCTCTCTCAGTTCAGTTGAATAGTGGGGTCAGAGTTTTGGCTCAGTCCGCCGCCAAGTCTGATTCATTCAAGCCATTGACCAATATTCCTGCTCAAGCAGAACAGGTTGAGACAGGAATTGGTAGTGCCCTGAAGGGAAGGTTAGAAGAATAGCGTGGTATCAAGCAAGACCTA
>NZ_JCACIN010000118.1:0-14136 GCF_059504425.1 Drouetiella sp. | reverse complement strand
AGTGTACTACTCAATTTCAGCCCCGTACCCCCATAATTCGCTTGGAGCGGACTGCCGAAAGATTGTGGTACTGAGTTTAAGGTTACTTGCAGCCACTCAAGCGAGCCGTTAGCCCTCAAGTTTTTGGTGAAGTAATAAAGCGATTAATGAAAAATTGCCAGCGCAGCTTGGACACAAATTGCGCCATTGGTTCAAGAAAACTATAATACATCTCCAGTACCTCTATCGCAGTAAGTAGTCGAAATGGTGCAACAGATTGATTCACAAAAAGTAACTAATCCGTTGTCGCTTTTACCTTATCCTCCACGGCTGAACAGCCAAGCGTCTGGGTGGAGCGGGATTTATGTTGAGCATCATCAACAAGCAGCATTCGATCTGCCGGAACGAACTGGCTCTCAGCACGTTGTTTGTGTGCATCAATTTCAGCAACCGACGCAGTTAGAGCGATCGCTAGATGGTAAACACAAAATTGAGGAGGTTGGCAGTGGAGAAATTGCCATTATTCCTGCACAAGTTGCTCATCAACTCCGGTGGAAAAATCCAGGTGATTTCACCTTGGTGATGCTTGACCCTACCTATATTCATCGCATTGTTCAATCGTCGATCAATGTGGAGAATTTTGAACTGAAGCCGCAGATAGCCATCCCTGATCCGTTCGTCTATCAAATTGTTCAGGCGTTAAACTCGGAGCTAGAGTTTGGCGGTATAGCAGGACGATTACTGGTGGAATCACTAACAGCGACGCTCTCTGTTCACCTGTTCCGCCACTATGCTACCCATAAACTCAATATTTCAGAACCTACGGGTGGGTTATCGAAAGAGCAAGTGCGATATGTGATTGCATTCATTGAGGATCATTTAGAACAGGATCTCAGCTTAGAAATGATGGCAAATCTCATCCAACTCAGTCCCCACTATTTTGCGAGTTTGTTTAAGCAATCCGTTGGCCAATCCCCGCATCAGTATGTCTTACGGAGTCGCATCGAACGCTCGAAGCAGTTGCTCAAGCAGCCAAAATTAGCGATCGCACAGATCGCTCAATGTGTCGGGTTTCAGAATCAGAGCCATTTTACAACTGCTTTTCGTCGTATTATAGGTTGCACACCCAAAGCCTATCGTAGCCAAGCCTGAAGCAAAACGGAAGAATTGAAAAAAACTGCGGAAGAAATCGAAAGATTCTTAAAAGCAATCCCTCTAAGCTAAAGATATTCTTGCATAGAGGTAACAGCAATGAAGGTTTTTCTAACTGGCGCAACCGGCTATATCGGTAGCGCGATCGCAACGGCACTTCAAGCTGCCAATCACGAAGTATCAGGACTGGCACGCTCAGCAACATCCCAAGAGAAACTGCGATCGCACCACATTCAACCGATTCTGGGTGATTTACACGATTCACACAGTTTAATTATGGGGGCGCAGCAAGCTGATGCGGTGATTCATGTGGCTGCATCGAATGATGCTGACATTGCAACGCACGACCGCCGAGCGGTAGAGGTCTTTCTTTCAACACTAGAGGGAACTGGCAAAACGTTTATTTACACGAGTGGAACCTGGATCTTGGGAAATACGGGAGACACGATCGCCGATGAAACCAGTCCAGTAAACCCCACACCCTTGATCGCTTGGCGGACTGACATTGAACCGTTGGTGTTGGCGGCTAAAGAACGCAATATCCGCACCATTGTGATTCGACCAGCCCTAGTTTACGGTCATGGCGGTGGATTGGTAGCAATGCTAGTTCAATCCGGACTTCAGCAAGGGGTTGTGCAGTTTGTCGGAGATGGTCAGAACCGATGGACGTTGGTTCATGTCGAGGATCTGGCACGTTGCTATGTTGCCGCACTTGATCATGCACCAAGTGGTTCACTCTTCATTGCAGCGGACGATCGCCAAGTCTTTCCACTAAGTGTAATCGCAGAAGCTGCTAGTCATGCAGCAGCAGTACCCGGACAAACGCGATCTCAGGCATTAACGGATGCCCAGCAAACAATGGGTGTATTTGCCGATGCCCTAGTGTTGGATCAACAGGTGAGCGCAGCAAAAGCAAGACAAGTTTTAGATTGGCAACCCCAAGCCCCTTCATTGTTTGATGAATTAAAGGGAGAAGCTTATGCAATTCGTTGATGTTCTGCCTGTGCTAGCGATTCTCTGTACGGGAGTTGTTTATGGTGTGGATGTATTTTTTGCAGTGGTTGGTCGGCAAGCACTGGCTGAAAGTACCGATGCTGCAATTGTGGACGTTATGGGGCGAATACACCAAGTTGCCGATGCTCGGATGCCCATTTTGGGAGTGACTGGACTGTTAGCTACGATCGCATTCGCAGTGGTTTCTCCCATTAGCACTCCAGTAAGCTGGTTGATTGTGATTGCGATCGTTAGTTTGTTGGTTCAACTGGGTTTGTACCTAACTGTGGCAAAGCCGATCAATACCAAAATGACAGAGGCAGCTCAACGGAAAGAGGTTCCATCTGATCTTCGGGAGATTCAGAATCGTTGGGACAGTGTAATCGGGGCACGAGCAATCGCAATGACACTGGCAGTAGGCTGTCTGGTTATGGCTACGAATTTACGCTAGTAAACTCGGCACTGTGAGTCACGGGCTAACAATACGATGGAGCGGCTAACAAAATCTTTGCGCTTCGTTTGAGTGCTACTTGTTGCCGCTCATCTTCACCGTTATGCTGCCAGGAACTTGCAGTGTGGGGTTGACAACAAAGAACTTTGCGCTATAGTTGAATTGTTCAATAATTGAATATTTTAACTTAGAAGTGATGTGAGCAAAGCAGATGAGTTAACGAAATACATTGCCGTCCTTGCTGACCTTTTTGAGGTAGCACAGGAGAGTTCAGGTGAAGCAGTTAACCTCAATAAACAAGAATGTCGTGTTATCAATGTCGTTGGACAGTTCCAACCGCTCATGATGCGTGAGATTGCTGAAAGAGCGAAACTCAGTATCACCAACACGACTGGAATTGTGGATAAGTTGGTCAACAGGGCGTGTCTGCGTCGCGATCGCTCTGACGAAGACAGGCGAATTGTCAGAATTTGTCTCACTCCTGAAGGAGAGGAAATTTATGCAATGGAAATCGAGAACTATAGGAAGGTTAGTCGAGCCATTCTCAATGGGCTAGATGAGCCAGAGCAACAAGAGATGCTGAGGATGATGCGAAAAGTAGCAGTGCATCTCAATCAGCAGAAAGCTGAACTGCTAAAGAATTTGTAGCCGTTATTTTTTTAACCATAAAGTTCAAAAAATGAATCTTTCAAAATCTGAACCTTACAATCAACCCATCAACACCGGAGAAAAACCATGCACTATATTGGCAAAACTGCTCTAATTACTGGCGCATCCAGTGGCATCGGAGCATCATTTGCTTATGAATTGGCAAGCCGAAAAATGAACCTTGTTCTCGTCGCACGTTCAGCAGACAAGTTACAGGCTCTAGCAACCCAACTTCGCGATCGCTACAGCATCAGTGTCGAAGTCATTACAGCCGATCTCAGTCGTGAAGGAGAAGGCTTACGGGTCTATAAAGAGGCGCAAGCAAGACAATTGCATGTTGATATGCTGATCAATAACGCTGGCTTCAGCACTCACGGAGCGTTTGAGTCGATCTTGCCAGATAAAGACCACCAGCAAGTCATGCTCAATGTCGTTTCTGTGGTTGATTTAACTCATGCGTTTATTCCAAACATGTTGGCAAAGGGTGAAGGCAGCGTTATCAATATTGGTTCAACAACAAGTTTCTACCCACTCCCTCGTCAAGCTGTGTATGCAGCCACTAAAGCATTTATCCTTTCATTTAGCGAAGCATTGTGGATTGAGTACCGCAAAAGAGGAATTAAAGTGCTAGCGTTGTGTCCGGGTGCAACAAACACAGAGTTCTTCAACGCAATGGGACGTGATGTTGTAGCTGGGAAGCATTCTCCGCAGAAAGTTGTTCACGTTGGACTGTCAGCTTTGGAACGCGATCGGCATTATGTCATTCCTGGTTTCAAAAACTCCTTTGAGTCGAACATTTTGCCGCGCTTACTGCCGCGTGCTGCGATGGCAGCTCTAGTTGGAAGCGTAAGTCAACGTGCTTTCAAGTAAGTTATCGACAAAGGCGGCATAACGTTCTGGTCGGAGCGGATTCTAAGGGACTGTGGTGGAGCAAAGGTTGCAAGCCGCCGCTCAACCGGAACGTTGTACTGCTTTATTTGGTCGTGTTGGCAATAAGTTTAAAGCTTACTCGTCAGTGTTCAAGATGGTTCAAGCAAAGAACTGATGTGTCGTTGCACAAGATATCGTTGCTGATCTGGGTGGAACTGTTCAGGGTTAATGACAACTCCAGTCCCGATACCATCCACTAGGGCAATGAGTGCATTGGCTTCCAGTGTTAAATCAAGACCATCTCGAATTAGCCTTGCTGTTTGCAATTGAGCTAATTCTTGACAAAGAATGTGACGTAAAAAGTCATAGCGTTTCCGATGCTCCTGAATCAGGGGCTTACGTCCGATCGCATATCCTAAAAACGCGACCCAAACTTGCCAACCAGCGATACCACGAGCTTCAAAGGGCAAAGCTGAAAAAATCATTTGTTCTAGCCGTTCAATTCCCTGTTGTTCCGCTGCGTATACTTTCATATCTGCAATCAGATTTTCAGAGACTCGTTCTAATGCGAACAGCATCAACTCGTCTTTGTCTCGAAAGTAATGGGTAACAACTCCGGTTGAAGAGCCAAGTTCCTGAGCGATTGCCCGCATACTGGTGCGTTCGAGTCCTTCGCGGACAATTACCCGCCATGCTGCTTCTGTCACTTCAAGGCGACGATCGCCATAACTCATAATTTTCGTAGGTTTTTAGAGCAAGACAACTGATCCTATTGACATCTTATCACAACGGTTGTTATCTTTTGCATAACAACCGTTGTGATAAAAATCTTGATTAATGCTTTTACTTCTAGAGATTAAGGAAAGATGGGTATGATGCATCCGACTTGGCATGCGTGGATATTATTAGGACTATCTGCTGCTGGAACTTGTGCTGGCAACCTATTACTTAAGCAGGCAAATCTAGCTTTATCAAATCCCCCCCTGCTCACCATCGTTACTTCTCCTTGGTTTTTGGGCGCGATCGCTTGCTATATCTTTGACCTGATTCTTTTTACTCAGTCTTTACAGCATCTACCTGTATCAACTGTTGTTCCAGTCGTTTCGGGGATGCGGATTGCGGTAACGGCAATTTTGGCTTATGTCTTTTTTGGTGAACATCTTACGCTCAATCACTTATTTGCATCCAGTGTGATTATTGCCGGAATCATTATCATGTCACGCGCTTAATCGGAGAAACGTATCATGCTCGAACTATACTCTGCTCCAGAGTCACTCTGCTCTCAAAAAGTGAAGCTGGTGTTGGTTGAGAAAAATCTTGAGTGGAAAAGCCACTTACTTAACCTGCTAACATTTGAGAACTTGCAACCAAACTACATCCAGTTAAATCCTAAAGGGGTTGTGCCAACCTTAATTCACGATAGTAGAGTCGTGACTGATTCTGCCATGATTGTCCGATATCTGGATGAGCAATTTCCAAATCCTAAATTGACTCCGACTGAATCAACGTTGCAAGAAAAGATGAAAGGTTGGATCGAGTTGCAAAACCAATTTCCAATGCGAGAGTTGATGTATGGTAATTTTCGAGGAATTGAAGGAATTGTGTTGCGTCGATCGGTTCAAATTAAACAGAGGCTGCTTCCTAAACTTATGCAATCTCATCCCGAACTCCAAGCACAATACGAAGCTAAGTTAAAGGATGTCAGACAATGGAATTCTATCATTCAAGATAGGAAAAAGATTGACAGCATAAATAGAAAGATTGAGCCGATGTTAACTCAGTTAGAGGCACAATTAACCCAGACGGAATGGCTGTGCGGTGTGACCTATTCCTTAGCGGATGTCGTGTGGACAGCTGTTCTCAATCGGTTGGAGAAGTTGAAGTTTGGTTATCTATGGGCAGACAATACCCATCCTGCTCTTAGCGCATATCTTAACCGCCTAAAAGCACGTCCTAGCTTTAAAACCGCAATTCAAGGTGATGAAATGCCTCTGCCCATGCTTTTAGCAGGCTTACGCAGAACCCTTCTAGGTATCTGATATTTGCCAGCAGTACAATAACCCTGGTGCAGCGGATTGACCGAAGCGGCTTGTGATGTCATGAAGCTTCTGACAACCGCTGACCAGGAACTTTAGGCTGCTTGAGTTCTCAGTGAGACAGTACCAGAAGATTGTCTGTAGATGCTCAGGTTGAGACTACCGCAGCGTTTCTGTGAAAACCTCAATGGTTTGCTGTCCACGTTGCGCGTTTCCGGTAGTCAAGAAGTCTAAGATTGCGCCTTGAAATAAGTGGAATAGCAATAAAGCAGTAGTTTTCTCATTTGTCAGATTAAATAGAGAGTCTACCCATTTTTGGCTCTCTTGCTCAATGAAACGTTGTGTTTCAGAGTCACCTTGTATCGCACGTTGATTTAGCTCCATCGTCAACCTCAGCAAGCCATGCATGTCTGGTGAAGTCAAATGGCTCCACATTTCGAGTAAGGGTTCTGCTAGACAATCTGCTTCTGCAAGCGACACGCTTTGAACTGACCATAGCTTTTCGCGCAAGCGAGTCTCTAACAGGACAATAAGTTGTCGCTCCAATTCTTGTTTAGAGCCAAAGTGATAGACGAGCATTCGTCCGCTAGTGCCTACCCTTTTGGCGATCGCATTGATACTCGAATCCAACGCTCCTGCCTCAATTGCAGCAGCTAGGCATTGCTCCAGAAGCTCTTGCTTCTTCTGAGGTTCAGTTGGTCGGCTCATGGGTTGACAGTTAACGTAATAGCTATTACAGTAATAATTAACGTAATAGCTATTACGTTAACACCATTATGCAGGACAAAACCATGAGTACAAAAGACAGGATTAGCTTTATTGCACTCGGCTTGGTCATCTGGGCAGCAGGAACGTCGGTTTATCGCCTGACTGGTTCATCCTTCTTCGAAGGCTCTGCTGCCGGGTATTGGCTCAACGTAGTCATCACAGGCATCCTATATGCCGTTGTTTCGCTAGGACTGATGAAGTGGCGGAAGATTAAGCAGAAAGATTGGTTACAAGGTGCAATTTGTGTTGCCTTGCCAGGAATGCTGGGTGAAATTCCAATTCTTGCTGGTTTTTCAGAACTTATGAGCAATATGCAACCTGAAACAGCAGGGCGATATGCAGCTTTTCTGTTTGGAGGATACTCAACACTGATTGGCGTTGCTTGGTTCATGTCTGTAAAAGCCAGTTCGCAGGCGACTTCTACAACACGGTTTGTAGGCACAGACCAATAAAGAGCGACTTGTAGCGACGCAATCTAACAAGTCGATGAAGCGGATGGCTAAAAGATCTTGGTAAAGGTGTCTAAGGTTGTCTGCCGCCACTTACAGCAATTTTCAATTGCGTAAACCACAGTTATTTTTCAGAAGCCGCGCTCCGCGCGGCTTCTGAAAAATAACCCCCACTAACCCAAGCGCAAAGCGCTGTATCTTGGTCGTTAGGCAGCAAAATTTCTGATGAAGAAGTATCATGATTTGTAAAAATCTTCGCTACTCCCCCAGTTGTAAAGTTCAAACAAAGGAATCTAATATTTTATGGGGAACCTGCTTTTTTACTTAGGCTTTGCGACGCTCATCACTCACGAACTTGATGCCATGACGCAATCAGAATGGAGATTGCTGTTTATACTACGAAGTTTGCCTGAACATATTGCATCATTTACTTTTGTGGTTATTCATATACCATTGATTGCAGCACTCCTGTGGTTAACAAATAACGAATCTCTAAGTATTCGGCACTGGTCACGGATTGCATTTGCCACATTTCTTATAGTTCATGCTGGGCTGCACAAGCTATTGGAACATTACCCAGACTATACATTTAACTCGGTGCTATCTTTAGGTCTTATTTATGGCGGCGGTCTGCTTGGCTTCTTGTATTGGGTTTTGACTTTTATATCTTGGCGGCGAAGCGTGCCCAACAACCCGGTTGGAGCGGACTGATAAAGTTGATTAATAAGGTGACAAAAGTTATCGGCATCCGCTCAACCGGAACGTTAGACGGAATAACTATTCTCGCTGAATAGAACTCCTAAACTGTAGTTACAATCCAAGTTCAGAACGTTTCCGGTGCGAGAAGCTTGATGCAACAATGTTGTAGGATTCAGCAATACATCGCCGGAGATTATCATCACTCAGGCAAGAGTGGTCATATCGTTGAATCCATTTCATGCCCCGTGAAGCAAGGTAAGGCGCTGGGCGGAGTCCGGGCATCTCCCGCAATATTTCATAGTCAGTTTCAGAGGTTTTGAAGGTAATACCAGGCATTGGATTATGGGGGTACGGGACTGAAATTGAGTAGTACACTCAATTTCAAGACTCGGAGGAGGCGAGTGACGACTTTGCATTTGGGTGACACCTGATGTCTATAACAATATCGCACGCACTCGCCTCTTGTTCCTGCTTCACCTAACGAACTCTCAGGGCTTGGTGTTCGTGAACCTTGCCATAATCCTTTCGACTGAAGTTCAGGGAATTCGAGCTTCATTTTGACCCATCGTTATTTTAGGTGTGAGTATGAAACCAGCTTCAAATTCCGTGTCTGCCGTTGAAGTGTCTCAACCGGGCTATGCAGCTTATATCGGCATTGATTGGGCAGACCAAAAACACGACCTTTGCTTGTATGATCCCGTCACTGAACAGTTAGAGTTCTCTGTCATCGGTTCTCAACCCGAATCGATCGCTGCTTGGGCAGAGGGTTTAAGAAAACGCTTCAACGGAAGAGCGATCGCCATTTGCACCGAACAAAAACGCGGACCCTTGATTTACGCGCTTTGCAAATACGATTTTTTCGTGATCTACCCTATCAATCCCCACACGGTTGCCAAATATCGCCAAGCGTTCGCCCCTTCTCGTGCCAAAGCCGACCCCACCGATGCGCGCATCTTGGTCGAGTTGTTGCTGAAGCACCCGGATAAACTGCAAGCATGGCAACCCAGTAGTGCTCAATTGCGATCGCTCCAACAACTGGTGGAAAATCGTCGGATGTTGGTGGCTGAAAAAGTACGGTTGACCAACCGAATCACAGCGGCTTTGAAAAGCTACTATCCTCAGGTGTTGGAATGGTTTGAAGACAAAGATACCCAAGTCTTCTGTGACTTTTTAACTCACTATCCCAGCCTGAAATCTGCACAAACAGCACTCTCAGAAGAACTAGAACTGTTCTTTAAAACCCATCATGTGGTGCAGTCTAAGACAATTAACCGTCGCTTGGAGCAAATTCAGCAAGGGGTTGTGTTAACTGAAGATGCCGGGATTGTAGAACCACTTCAACTGCTGGTGGCTGCACTGGTTGCCCAGTTACAAGTCCTACTCCCCAGCATCGCCACGTTTGATGCCAAAATTGAAGCCCTGTTTGCCACTCATCCAGACGCAGCCTTGTTTGCCGCTCTCCCTGGAGCTGGACCTCAACTGGCTCCTCGATTACTGGTGGCTTTTGGAGAAGAACGCTCTCGCTTCCAAACCGCTCAAGATCTGTTGCGTTACGCTGGAATTGCTCCGGTAAAAGAGAGCAGTGGGCAGAAATCGTGGATACATTGGCGATGGAGTTGTCCCAAATTCCTGAGACAGACGTTTGTGGAATGGGCATTGCAAACTCGAAAACACTCGTTTTGGGCAGAGGCGTTTTATCAAATGCAACGACAAAAGGGGAAAACGCACCAGGCAGCGATTCGAGCATTAGCGTTCAAGTGGATACGCATCGTCTTCCGCTGCTGGCAAGACAAACAGCCTTATGATGAGGTGAAATATTTGATGGCATTGAAACGGAAAGGTTCACCGTTAGTACAAAACTTGGCACTCGTAGAAGAGATAAAATAGAAATCGATTTAGCCAGGAAAGAACACGGAAATTAATGCTGAAATAGAAACGGAATTGAATCAAAAATAATCTCAATTCTGAAATATTTGTGCTGCAAATTTACTCATAGAAGCAACGAAAGATAGAAGATTAGAAAGACGAGAAAAAGAAGCAAAGAATGAATTGAAAATTAACCCTCTTGACTTCGTCGGACTCAGGACATATTGTTATTGTGATCGCAAATTGCAAACACCTTACCCCCAACTTTCCACACATCGGAACCTCGCCACTGCACGACATGCTGAGCGGCTGGCAAACTGCTGCAAAAGTAGTTGAACTCATCTCTTGTCATCGGGGCAAAAATTATGTTCGCATCCCTGGGCTGAGAAAAGCGACTAGCTGTTGAGTCGCCGCCTCGATGTCTTCAGGGCGAGTAGTTTTGAGCAGCGCATAGGGCTTTCCGGCTTCCATCAATACTCGGACGAGTGCTGAGATTACCAGGTCAAACTTCCAGCCGAGTTGCGATCGCGGTTGTTCCGGCAACACCCGCTGAAACATATCTAAAAACATCTCTGTCGCTACTGCAAATTCTGCGTAAGCGATACTTTGAATTGGTTCTGGTTCTGTTCGACAACGCCCCATAAATTTAGCCCGCACCAATCTTGTGTCCTCTCCCTCAGACAAAATCTCAAGCGAAGGCTGCACAACCGCTCTCAACAGAGCTTCGATCGAAGGCAATTCCGAACCTGACTTGAGTTCAGACAGCAACCTTAACTCTCGTTCCACCACCGGACGGGCAAATCTCGCCACCACGGCCCTAAATAGCTCTTCTTTTGAGCCAAAGTGGTAGTTAACGGCAGCCAGATTGACCCTCGCCTCACTCACCACATTGCGCAGCGTTGTCCCCGTAAAACCATGCTCAGCAAACAATCGCTCGGCAACGGTCAGAATTTGTTCTTTTGTCTCAGTCGTTGAAGCAGCCACACTATTTATTTATTCACGCCATACCCATCGTAGGTAATCGCCCTCAGCCAGACTCACGCTTGACGGACTTACTTTAGATTGTACCCTTGCTTTTCTGTCAAACGTCCGTTTTAATATTAAACGAGCGTTTGAATTTTACTCGGGTAAATCCGCCTGAGTTGGGAAAAATTCAAACGGTTGTATAAAATGTAGGAGTTTGCCATGTTCGCCGAAAACACTGAAGTACCGAAGTGCCCCGTTGCTCATCTACGATCGCCAGAGCAGTTCAACCCCTTTATTCCTGACTTCAGCCAAGCTCCCCAGAAAGCATTTATGACGGCTCAGGCAGAGCAACCCGTGTTCTTCAGTCCGGTAATGAATATGTGGGTTGTGACGCGCCACGAAGACCTCAAGATCGTGATGCAAGATACGGAGACATTTACCTCTGGTGGTGCATTTTCGGCTCCGGCAGTCGTGGCACCCGAAGCATTGAAAATTATGGGTGGACTGGATCATCCCGTTTATCGCTACTCATTTATCAATGTTGACCCCCCGGCTCACACCCGATTTCGCAACAATTTTCAGCGCGCTTTCACGCCACGTCAAATTGCCATTCTAGAACCACAAATTCGTGAGCTAATTCACGAGCTACTAGCAGACTTGCGATCGCAAAAGCGGGCTGAAGTAATTACCACGTTCTGTAATCAATTACCCTTACGCACGATGTGTCGGCTGGTTGGGGTTCCTGATCAAGATGTAGCGCAGATCAAACGCTGGAGTACAGATTATGTCCGACTGCCAAATCCCGGTTGGAGTGTAGAAGAACAGCAAACTATTGGTCAAAGTGTGGTCGATTATTATGCTTACATGCTGGCGCTAGTCAAGCGCTACGTGAGTCAACCTGGTGAGAATTTAATTAGCGCTGTGATTGAATCGCGTCAGAGCGATGCAGAACCATTGACCGATGAAGAAATTGCCGCTTTGATGGTGAATTTGGTATTAGCAGGTCATGAAACCACTGCTGCTCTGCTTGGCAATACATTGCATAGTCTTCTGAGTCAACGGGATCTGTGGGAGTATTTCTGTAAACATCCAGAACGCTCAGCAGCGGCAGTTGACGAATTTATCCGTCATGGTGGGTCAGCGATCGGCTTATTCCGTCGGACTAGCCGTGATGTACTCATCGGCGAAGTGAAGATTCCCAAGGATTCAACAGTCTGGATTGCCTATTTATCTGGAAACTATGATCCAGCAAAGTTTTCCAATCCTGAAAAACTTGACTTTAGTCGCGATAATGCCAATGAACATCTCACCTTTGGACATGGAATACACTACTGCATTGGTGCCTCACTGGCGAAAACGGAAATTCGACTGGTTCTCGAAGAGCTAACTCGTCATTATCCTAGCTTACGTCTGGCGGATCAATCGCTGGCACGTGTGCCTAACTTTGTGCTGTGGGCTTATCAGGAAATGGTGCTGACGATCGACTAGTCAGCCCAGTGGTTCAGCATTCAGCCTTAATGCACTTTGCAAGGAGAGAACAATGGCACAGACTTGGCAACAGAAGCTAAACGCGAAGAAAGAACCCAAACTCCAGGTCACACAGAAAGCAATGGCAGAAGTTCCGGCAGGCGGTCAACTATTTTTCCCGACTCCACAATTGATCAAGCAATTTATTGATCAAATTCCCCAAGGCGAATCCATGACTCTAGCCGAAATGCGGCAGCAAGTTGCTCAGACTCATAAAGGAGATGGCTGCTGCCCACTCACGACTTCCACTGCCACGCGCATTGTCGCAGAAGCAGCCTGGGAAGAAATTGAATCTGGTAAGAAGCCGAAACAAGTCACTCCATTTTGGCGAGTAGTCGAACCTGGCTCTAGCATGGCTCAAAAGCTAGCTTGTGGATCTGATTTCATTGAAAATATGAGACAGCAAGAGCGAATCAACTAACGAACTCAGTCAATTTCGGGTAACGTTGTGCCCTCCCAAAGCGGATTGCCGAAAGTTACTGCTAAAGTTGTCAAGATGATTGGCAACCGCTCAGCCGGAACGTTCGACTGCTGTTTTTTGGGTTAGCGGAGCGTATTCAAAGATAGTTAATTATGCTCAAAAGATTACTGCGGTTTGGTAGGTAAAAATGGTGCTCAATTCGCCTGACAGCAGGATGAATGAGTTCAGCAACTGAGCTAAGTTAACAGGCAGTCTTTTATGGAGCATTGACCATAACGCTTGCAAGGAAGATAGCCGCAGCATTTAAGATGAGCGATGAAGCTTGGCTCCGTCACGCTAATCCTTGGAGTGGATGGACACGCTTTACTACTGTCTTGCCACTCCTCCTCTTGGCAATCTGGAGCCGTGTCTGGTTAGGTTGGTGGTCCGTGGTTCCTGTTGCAGGAGCAGCACTTTGGATGTGGTTGAATCCTCATATTTTCCCAAGCCGAACTCAACGAATCGTTGGATTTCAAAAGGTGTTCTGGGTGAGAGAGTTTGGTTAAACCGCGATCAAATTCCTGTGCCTCAACATCATCAGCGTGTTCCTGACTTGCTCAATGTGATCGCTGCGATAGGTGGAATCTTGGTGATTTAGGGATTAGTAGTACTTAGTATTTGGGGTGTAATTTTTGGTTACACCTTGGTGACGCTTGGTAAGTTGTGGTATCTCGATCGGATGGTATGGCTGTATGGGGAGATGAAAGACGTGAATTCAGAGTATCGAAGCTGGCTATATTAACGCTGTCGCGGTCGAACAAGCCGCCTGCACCCGACCGCTTAGAGGTTATCTGTAGATCTTTAAGTTTTCTGCGGCAGGTGAAGCGGAGCGTTAGACCGCATACAAAGATATCGTTAATGCAGGCAGTATAAGAAAGGTGAAGAAAATGGTTTCTCTTGTCTTACAAACAACTGCTATCATCACGGCGGGATTAATGGTTGGCAACGAACTCTGTGTCAGTGCCTTCGTACATCCTCGGCTTCGTGCTCTGTAAAACAAGGTGCACATTACTGCGGTTCAATCCCTTGCCCGTATTTTGGGCGCAGTCATGCCATTTTGGTATGCAGCAGTTTTCATTCCCACGGCGATTGTTGCCTTTCGTCTCCATTCGGCGCAGGTAGACTCAGCGCGATTGGCGGTTATCTCAGCAACACTTTGGCTGTTCTCCATCATCTACACTATTGTCAGTCCTGTACGTATAAACAATCAGATGAGCGGATATAGCGCTACGCACATACGTTAGGACACTCTTTAAAGGCAGCATCAACGCA
>NZ_JCACIN010000117.1:0-14202 GCF_059504425.1 Drouetiella sp. | reverse complement strand
ATAAGAGAAGAAAGTGCCTTTAAATTCACACGCCTATGTAATTGACATTTCACAGGCTATGTGCTTCCTCTGTTTAGCTGGGCGAATCAGTTGCTACAGCAAGGGCATCTATTGGCGTTAGTTTTTACAGTTATTTCGGTACTTGTGGCGATCGCTGCTGTAATTCTGCTCTGGTTACACACGAACTCATCCATCCAAAAATTCCTTTGTCTTAGCGGTGGTTTTGGTGCAGTCGCCTTGTCGTCTCATCTATTCATGTATCTTCTTCTCGATCTGGGATATCTAGACTAAAAGGTAATTGGCAATAAACACACAATTGTCTCTAACCGAAACAGGAAAGACAATTTGCGTGAGTGATGAGCTCAGGATTCACTCATCTCACCGAGAAGCTTACGATCGCTTGATCTCCAATACCAACAGACAAACTTTAAATTGGTACCCTCAACCGATAACCTAAGCGGTACACGGTCGAAAATCATTGGTGGTGATGCAAAAGTTGCTAACCGCTACTGAATGGGAGTGTTGGGCTGCCTAGTCCTTGGGTACTTAGTCTTTGGTAGGAGCGACCTGGCATCTATGGTACTAACACCATTGAGTGTATGCCCCGCGTCACTGGAATTGAATAACGAGTCTGCACCAGCATTGGCTGAGGGTTCAGCGGATCTGACGCGATGCGCCAAAAGTCGATCGATCCCCCTTGAATGCGATCGTCGAAGTGGTCGTAGTTCGTAACCGCCAAATACTGGCTGGAGGCATCAAACGCAGCGGCTTCCGGCAAAATGCCATCAAACGGATAATCCGCCACATGATTTAACTGCCCCGTCTGTGGGTCAAGCGTAATCAAACTCACCGATGAAAACCAAGTAATGCGATCGTCGCTGTAAGGTAAATAGCTGCGTTCTAGATTGGTTGTCACCACATACCGACTATCAGGACTGAGTGCTAATCCTTCTGGACTAACGCCTGTCATTGCTCGTGAGACAAGCGCATGGCGAGGTGAACCATCTGCCTGGGTTCCTGCTGCAAGTCGGATACTAACTACGCTGCCGCGTGGGGCTTCGCTCCAAGTTCCTTCCACATCTGCGCCCCAGTAGAGATTGTTGACCAGCACATGCCGACCATCGGCTGTGAAGCGAGCCATGAAGGGAAATTTCTCAACCTGTACAACATTGCCGCTGGGCTGAAGCTGAAAATCTGTGCCCTGACGCATCACTTGCACAAAAGAGACTTCTGCTCTTGTGTTATTGACTAGCGCTAAAACTTCCTCAGTTGGGTGCCATTCTGCATGAACAAGTTCATCTCCCTGTGGTATTCGAGGAACGATAGGATAGGCAGGTTGTCCCAATCGCCCATTTTCAAACGGAATCAACGCCAAGGGAGTTCTCACACCTGCCCCGTCTGGGTGAAAAGTCACTGCAACCAAAGAGCCAGCATGATGGATGCTGATAGAAGTAGGGCGCTCTGCGATCGCTAACTCCTGCAACGTTCTGGGACGAGTCGGATCGCTTAAATCGACCACCGTTATGCGATTGCCATGCGTCAGATCCGCAAAGGTTTGAGTCTGCTCATCACCTGTACGGGTCTGACAACGATTCGTGTAATTAGGTATCACGAAAGCAGCAAAATGCTTGCCTAGCAAAGCTTTTAGCGCTTAAAAGCTTTGCTTGAAGATAAGTTGCGAAGCTTTTACTTTGAGTAACGCAACTGCCAAAAGCAGACAGCGTAAGGATTACAGTAGTACACACTGGACTATTTTTGGACTTTTCAACAGTTGAAACTGGTAGTACATTATGAGATTTTATGCCTTTTCGTAGCCTGAAACCTTACACTTTCGTTGAGTAGTTGCACTGTAACGCAACTACTCAACAGGTTATTGAGGTTAAATTGCGTCTTATGGCACTTTTACCAACTTTAAGAGCAGTACAAAAGATTGATCCTTCAAACCCCTGATACAAGAGGGTTTGAAGTCCCTCATGATACCTAATTACACAGATCGTTGTCATACCCGTCCTACTGCCGCCATGCTGATTCTGGCTCCCACTCCTTTGAGTGTCGCCAACATTCCAACCGAATCTACAAATGGTACATTAGAATCGGGACGATGCAGTTGATACAGATCAATTTGCTCAACCTTGAGCCGTCTCAAACTTGCCTCACAACTCCGTCGCAGACTTTCGGGTTTACCATCAGCGCGAATGTTGTTGGGTGTGGGCTTGTGAATGCCACCTTTCGTGGCAATGATAACACCAGATGAATAAGGATACAGAGCAGAGGCAATCAGTTCTTCATTGAAACCAGAACCATAGGCTTCAGCAGTTTCAATGAAATTCACGTCGAGTTCGACCGCACGACGAAGAAGTGTTTCACCCTCTTCCCAGTCAGTATAAGGACCAAAATTTCCCGGCTGTCCGGTTAGTCGCATTGCACCATAACCGATACGGTTGACGATCAAATCACCACCGATCGCGAATGCTTTGGAAAACGTTGCTAAAGAATTAGGCATTTGTTGTTCGCTAGTTGGTTAAAATTTGCCGACTATTTCTTACTTGAGGTTTGAGTCTTGTCGTCCGCCGAGACGCTGCGATTGGGCAGGCGGCAAGGCATGAACCGAGATCGTTACGGTTGATCCCATCTGTTGCTGAATCATCAACAGGCGGATCAGGTCTCCAGCACTTTCAATTAACCGAGCGTGTCGCAACTTGCCACAATCGATCGCCTGAAAGCCAATCTCATTCGCAAGCTGCATCACCGTTTGCTTTGCCGACTCATCATCACCTGCCACAAACACTGAAACCTTGTAGTTTTTGAGTGGGTCTGGAGCCAGCTCAAACAACTCCTGTGCCATCGTGTTGAAGGCTTTAACCACTCGTGCCTTGGGTACTTCGGCAGCAAGTGTCTCAGCTAGCGATCGCGCAATTGCCGGATACTCAAAGTTCTCTGGAATCTCCTGGTTATTGCAATCAATCAGAACTTTATCATCCAGAACACTGACTGACGAAAACACTTTAGCCGGATTCACCCCGCGCACCGTGTACAGCAATACTGCTCCAAACGCTGCCGCTGCGTCATTGGAACCGCCTTGAGTCTTGTGACCTGCGTTCGTGGCAACCTCCTGACCTTTTTCTGTAGTACGGGCACCAAAAAACACCTCATGTCCCTGCTCTGCCCAGAGAATGCCGAGCGATCGTCCCATATTGCCACTGCCAATAATGCCAATTTTCATCGTTTAATTCCTATGTGATTCATTTACTTTTCCGTTAGTAAGAAATCTCTTGGCGATCGCGGAAAAAATTGCCGCTTAAATCAGGTGACGCGACCGTTGCCAGCCAAATCGCGGTGTCTGCACCCTGTTCGGGCGATCGGGTTGCTGATGCTCCCCCCATATCGGTTCGCACCCAACCAGGACACATGGCATACACTACTATCCCTTTTGGTTGCAGCGCCTTCGCCAGCATGATAGTTGCCCCGTTCAGCGCCAGTTTTGATAAGCAATAGCTAGGTACATCGGCAGACAATCCATCTAATGCACCATAGCCGCTAGAAACATTGATGATACGGGCAACAGCAGCTTTCTCCAATAGTGGTAAGAATGCTTGTGCCGTCTGAATCGCACCAAAAGTATTGGTCTGCATTGCTTGACCCAACAGATTGCGGTCAATAGTGAGAATGTTTACACCCTCATCGGGGTAAATGCCTGCGTTGTTAATTAAGACATCGAGCTGTCCCAATTCCTGACGTAAAGCATCGACTGCCTGATGGATAGAGTTATCATCAGCGACATCTAGAACCAGGGGATGCACCTGAGAAGATTGCAGTTCGTTGATTGCGGCTTTGGCTTTGTCGAGCGATCGCGCTGCCAAAATCACTTCAAATCCGGCTTTCAGCAGTCCCTGACAAATGGCAAATCCAATGCCCTTATTGCCGCCTGTGACTAAAGCGTATTTATTTTGCTGGTTAGAATTCACGTTCATCTAGAGAACCTCATGGTAATAGTGTTTAATCGATTAGACGTTGATACTCCTAGCAGTTGATTGAGTGAATGCGATCAGCGATCGAGTCTGATTACGAGAAATCAGGGCTAGGGTTCCTGTCCTAGTCGTTGAGTTCAACCAGTTGCTTGAGGTGTAGGTAGGCTTCTTCTGGCGAGAGTTGACTGGCAGTTTCATCTGGGATGTAAAACTCCCAGCTATCGGGAAAATGACGCACGACAAAGCTGGGAATTAACCCCATCGTCAGTGCCATTCGCCCCAGGGTTTCGGCTTGTTCTGCCAAAGTAGTCTCATCGGTAAACTCAGCGTGATGCATTTGGGTTTCCTTATGATTCGGGTGTGATCACTGCACTATTCAATAACTTGAGCCAACTGGGTAGGCACCGCTCACCAAAACCTTACAGTTCAAGGCATTCGCTCCAAAACTATTGCTTCGGCTTTGTCTTTGCTGCCTCTATCGGGAGCAACGCTATTTTTGTGGAAATTAGTCTACAAATAGGGCGCTGTAGAGTCATGAGAACCAAGCCGCAAACCAGCAGCAGTCCTCCCGCTAAGGCGTAGGTTGTGCCTAAACCAACGGCTTTACTCACAGGCTGACTAACTAACGGGGAGAGAAATTGCCCTAGGAAGAAGAACATTGTCGAGCCTCCCAGCGCCCGCCCCCTGGCAGCATCCGAAACTTCAGAAGCAATCCATAGATTTAGATTGGGCATTAGCAACCCCAACCCTGACCCTGCGATCGCCAATCCGACCAGCACTAACGCATAGTTATTTACCAGTCCGATGATGCTGTAGCCTGTACCCATTAACCCAAACGCCAGCACCAGAACGCTAAAGAAACCAAAACGCTGCTTGATTTTGCCGTAGAAGAAGGACGACATGGCACTGAATAGGGTAGCTAGGGCGATCGCCAGTCCACTCTGACTCGCATTCGCATTCGCCAACTCTTTCAAGTAAAACGGCAACTGTACCGGAATCAGGTAGAAGATGATTTGAGTGAGTAGGGCAATGCCATAGATAAATGTCAGTAATTTGACCGGAAAACCGGAACCAGAACCGTGAGTATTCCCTTGAGTGGAAGGTATCATTCGCTGCGGCTCGGAGATTGCCCAGATCATTGGAGGCACTAATAACCATGCAAACAGATAGATCAAAAACGGAAAGCGCCAGTTTTGATCCGCCAGAAATCCGCCGAGTGACAGAAAGACCACGCCCCCTAAACCCATAAAGGCAGCCTGCAAGCCGAGAAAAGCAGCGCGGGTTGCTCCAGTGTAGTAATCGGCAATCAAGGTGGTGGCAGTAACCATAATGCCTGCGACGGCAAAACCCAGGAATGCCCGCCCAATCAAGATGTGGAACAACGAGTCGAGGACGTAGCCCGACGCGCCAGCCAACCCATACAGAGCAACCGCCGCCAGCAGAAGCGGTTTACGCCCAAACCGATCGACCACTACTCCGGCAATCAATGAGCCAAGGACGATAAACAGGGCTGGCAGGGTGAGTACCAGTCGAACCCAAAGAGCCGCATTGGGGACTTCTTTAAAGTGCTCTTGCATGGCAGGCAGGGAAGGCGCGATCGTGGCTCCTGCCATCACGGTTAGCGTACTCACGAGCAAGAGAGTCGCTTTGGTGGGAAATGAGTTGGGGTTTGGTTGACTCATGGTGTTCTCTTGTTTAAGACTTATGCAGCTTGGAGTTTATGCAGTGTGCTGTCTGCACTTTGAGAGTAATTAATTACAATCGCTGCGTCGTCTTGAGCCAGTCGTTCGACGAAGCGCAAGCATGACGACAGTCATTCGCTCGTTCAATCCTGCGTGATGCTCCAGTAACGAACTGATAAGTCAGCGCTGGCGCTATCGCTACTTGTCTGAATCTGTTGAAACCCCAATCGTTGCATTAGTTGTCAAAATCTTCTGCTAAAGTCCGGGTATTATAGCCTTGCTCAGGTTTATCAGAATCTTCATAGCCCCGCATACAAGGAGCGATCACGGTAGACCGTTCTGCCAATGCAGGCATGATCTTTCGCCATCAATACTATGTCTCCAGGAAGCGATGCCATAGCAAGATGGGTTCACCTTGACCACCTGTGACATAGTGGAGTTGACACCGTTGAAGATCGCCATATGGTGAGTAAACTTCTGGTTCAATTCAGCATTGTGCGTCATTGGAATAACCTCTTTTAGGGGTTCTCATAAACCGGTGAAATGTCCATGTTCATGCGAAAGTCGTAGATTTTATCGGCACGAGAACGCAAAATACTCGCGCAAGGCAGTGTGACTTGAGTGCCGTCCTTGCGTGTGTAAGTGACATCTGTTTCCCAGACGGCTGAGTTGCCGTCATCCCCCAACCATAGTCCAGCTTTTTCGTGATGCATGGCTTCAATGGTGTCAAAAAATTGTGCTAAGGAATCTCGAACTGCCTGCTTACCAATCGCTGGGGGTTGGTTGCTAAATCGAAACTTACCGTCATCGGTAAAGTAAGCAGCAATCGCGTCGGCATCAAGCGTATCAACTGTTTTAAAGTAGTCGTGAACCCATTGAGTATCCATTTAATTCACCTTTGTTATTTAGGACTTTCGTTTACGGTGCTGGTTCAGTAAAGACTACTTCGTAAACGTGCAAATCGAGGAGTTAAAATTGAGCGAGCTGGAGATGGGGCAACATTCCCGCGTGCTAATAATTCTTTTCCTGCGATCGCGGTGGTGACTCTGGCAATATTTGCGCCATGATGCCAACCTGCTTGGGTCATGTCTTCAGTGATACCAACAGGTTCCATTGCCTTTCCACCAGAACGTCCATGCGCACCCCAATGCATTCCCGCCGCTTCAAATCCGGGAGTTGTTTTAGGCAGAGTCACAAGAATCATTCCACCTGCTGCCATTGCACTAAGCAAGCCTAGTTGAGCTAATTCACAACCAGCCCCACAATCGCCATAGCCACCACCAACCGTAAAGACTCCGCCGACTTTTCCCACAGTTTCATCGGTAAGCCAAAGTTGTTCGAGGACATCTTCAATGAATTTCTTGATGCGAGAGTCCGCCGTGCGATGACGCATGGGAGAACCTATGATTAGTCCATCACAGGCACACACATCATCTATCGTTGCCTCATGTGCCGTCTTTAAAACTACTTCTGTGCCATCAACTGGCCTCGCTCCATTTGTGACCGCTTCAGCCATCCGTTGAGTATTGCCAAGACTTGTCGTATAGACGATTAGAACATTTACCATTCTTCCTCTCCTATTTTTTGATTGAACCCGTCTGGTTAGCTCACCGCTAATCTGTCATGATCAATTTCCTTAAAACCATGAAACGACTGAATCTCAAACTTCTAATCACATTTTTGCGCCGCCGTTGGCACAAATATCCTGTCCAGTTAACCAACGCGCCTCTTCGCTTACCAAAAACGCTACAACGTCCGCAATGTCTTGGGGTGTTCCCACACGATTAAAGGGAGAACTGGCAGCGGCTTGCTGCTGAACTTCGGTTGGCATATTGCCAAACATACCGGGAATGGTGGGACCGGGCATCACAGTGTTGACGGTGATACCCCGATCGCCCACTTCCCTTGCCATCACTGCCGTAAACAGCTTGATGGCTGCCTTACTTGCCGCATACACTGCCATCCCAGCTTCAGGTTGAATCGTTGTAGTGGAGGAAATGTTGACGATTCTGCCGCCGTTACTCATATGTTTAGCGGCTTCTTGTAACGCAAACAACACGCCGCGCACATTCAGGTTAAACACCTTGTCATAGTCGTCTTCCGTTACGTCAGCAATCGCACCACCGATCGCAATATCAGCATTGTTGACCAAAATATCGAGCTGACCGAAATGCCGGATTGTTTCGGCAAACAAGCGGCGAATGTCCTCCACTTTGCTCACGCTTGCCTGGATTGCCACACTCTTACCACCCTTGGACTCGATCGCTTCCACGACTTGTTTGGCTTCTTGTTCACTGCCAGAGTAATTGACCACCACTGTTGCTCCGTCTTGTCCCAACCGCTCGGCAATGCCACGCCCGATGCCGCGAGATGAACCTGTGACGATTGCAACTTTCCCAGTTAAGTTTTCCATTACTTTGTGATCTCCTGATTATTTGCAGGTTGTTGTTGCAGGCAAGGCACACTCGATCGCAATCCTAAACAATGCCACCATTGGCGCAAATGCTTTGACCTGTAATTCGATGAGCATGATCGGATTGGCATTGATGCAGGTCAGCAAATGGTTTATTCCTGACGGTAATTAAACGCACTTCTCGCGGATTCTGCCTTCGTCCAGCCTCTACCTTCTGGACTCATATATGCCGCATACTCGCGGAAATGAGCAATCTTGCCCGCCTTAATCACAAACACCATGACGACCTGGTTGGAATATTCGTAGCCCTCGATCGTCCCCTCAATCCTTGCCTCAAAGCCAATTTCATTACCGTTAGTGAGGATTTGCTTAATCGTCCATTCTGTCCGAGTTACACTGTTGTGGTGCCCGAATAACCTGACTGCCTCATCTTTCCCGCATAACAATCCCCGTTCGGCGAACCCAGGAACAGGGGCATAGAAAGTAACATCATCTTTGAGCAGATCCAGAAAGGGCTGCCAGGTGCCTGTTTGCGCCCCATTTTGAATGCAGCGAAGCCCTTCTATTGCCGTTTGTAAGTCTGCATCGGCAGTTGGTTTGACCACAATGGGTACGATGTTTGTATCGGATTGAGTCATCTTGAATACTCCTTCGTTCTGTTTTAAGAGTGGTGTACGCTTGCGTGGATTTAAACAATGCCGCCATTGGCTCGAATGCTTTGACCTGTAATCCAATGAGCATCATCGGAAACGAGCAAGGCAACTGCATCCGCAAGATCTGAAGGTTGCCCTAGTCGTCCCAATGGAGTCTGAGCAATTAGCTGATCTACTTGTGCTTGCTCCAACACCAAGCCATCGGTTTCGGTCACACCTGGAGAAACCGTATTGACGGTAACGCCTCGTGCGCCTAGTTCTTTTGCCAAGGCTGCGCTGAACTGCTCGATCGCCGCCTTGCAGCCTGCATATGCGCCGCCTGCCGGAATTGCCATTGCCGTTCCACTGGTTGAGATGCTGACAATGCGACCACCATCTGCTAGATGATGCGCGGCTTGCTGGAGCGCGAAATAAACGCCGCGTGTGATGTCAAACATACTGTTGTATTCATCCTCAGTCATGTCTGTTGTGGGTTTGAAAATATTCTTTCCCGCCGCATTGTTGACCAAGATGTCGACTTTGCCAAACTGCGCGATCGCCTGCTCAAATAGTGATCGCACCTCTTCGAGCTTCCGCACATCAACTCGAATTGCCGTTGCTTTTGATCCAGCAGCGGCGATCGCTTGAACAACCTCTTCTGCTTTGTCTCGATTACCTGCATACGTGACAACAACACTTGCTCCGTCGCGTCCCAACCGTTCAGCAATGCCGCGACCGATGCCGCGAGACGAACCAGTGACGATCGCCACTTTTCCTGATAGAGATGACATGAATGATTCCTCAAAGTAGAGATGGGGTCAGCACTTTCTAAGGTAGACTCATACTGATGTTTTTGGAAGTACTTACTTTTTTGTCAGTGTCTATGGAGTTATGTGGAGATAGCGCAGATGTCAGAGCAAACAGCAGGCACAGAATTTGTACAGGCAACGCTCAACGTATTAGGTGGCAAATGGAAAATTTTGATTTTGTGGCATTTGAAAGATGAGATAAAACGGTTTGGTGAACTGAAACGGCTGATGCCTGAAATTACCGAAAAAATGCTGATTCAGCAGTTGCGAGAACTGGAAAAAGATGCGATCGTGCATCGAAATGTTTATCCCGATATGCCTCCTAAAGTTGAGTATTCATTCACCAATTACGGCAGAGGTCTTGAACCCGTTCTACGAGTTCTTTGCGACTGGGGCGAAGCCCATCTGCACCGAGATAAGCAGCTTCCCTCAGAAGATGAGGTGGGATAAATTTAGTGAATTGACATTCCAGAATCACTGTTGATGCTGAATCATTTACGCAGGTAGTTCCTCGATCGCATGGATTTGGACAAATAAATGAGCAGGAAGCTAGTCAGAGCGATCGCGCTGGTTGTGTCGCAAAAACTGTTTAAGAACAAATGACTGGGATTGCTTACATTCCCTTAAGCAGCAGTGCCAAAGATTGCTTCAATAAACTTGGCTTGAGAGACACTATTCCCTTGCTCGATGCCGTTGACTTGCCCTTTGCGGATGATATTCATTGCCTCAAACCCGCTCAAAGTTCTCCTCGCACTGTTGAATGACTTAAACCCCATCATTGGTTTCACGTTCCGCTTGATGTGCCGATGATCCTGCTCAATCATATTATTCAAATATTTGCTTTGCCTCAGTTCCGTTTCTTTTTCAATCGTTTCATCTGCTTTGAGAACCTCCATCGCAACAGGATAAGCCGCATTCTTGTCTACGTTAATCACTCGTGGAGTCTGAGTATGCTGAGCTTTGAGCACTTTATGAAAGAAGCGTGCTGCTGTCTTACCATCCCGTTTCGCACTCAACATGAAGTCTAAGGTGTTACCTGCTGAATCCACAGCGCGATACAGATATTTCCACGCTCCCCTGACTTTGATATAAGTTTCGTCTACCCTCCATGAGTCATTTGTGGGTTTGAGGTGGTGTGAATGAGCAAAAAATGTAGCGCAATTCGTAAATTGATGGCGCAATCGGTCAACGTGGCTCTAAGTAAACGTTCCAGCTTCTAACCGCTTGGGATGAGCTGTGTCTAAGCGGTAGTGGCTAGAACTGGGCTAAAAGCTTAAGGCACTTGTGTATTCTGGCTTCGCAAAACTGCGCCACTCATTCGCAAATTGTGCCAAATCTTTTGCTCATTCACAAGAACCCTTGAACAGTACAGTGCTTTTTCGCTTTACTCACGATTGCTTCTCCTTTTTGTCAACATGATGTTGTTGCCATCCTGTTTTTCATCGGGTGCTCGGCTCGGTTTGTGGATTTCCTTCAGCATTTGCTTGCTGTTTCTCCTGCTGACGCTGCTGCCTTTGGCGATCGGCATCCGTTTCTGGAACTAATTTTTCTAACATCCGCGCAATGATGGGTAAGAAGCCAACGACGGCGATAACACCAATAATGTTAAACATCATTTGAGCATTAGCAATTTGCCGTCCAACATCGTTACCTGAAAGTGCTTCGGTTAACCGAGAGAGCTGTGGAGCTAAAAGAATACCAACAGCAGCGCTACCAAGGTTAAAAAATAGGTGAAATAAACCCGTTCGGAGTGCGGCACTGCCCCGACCGATTGTAGCAACTAGCGTATCAGCACAGGTTCCAACCTCTGCACCCAACATAATTGCAATTCCAGTAGGTAGAGCGATCAAGCCTGAGCCTGCTAATGTGACAATAATTGCGACTGTAGCTGAAGAGGACTGAATAATTACCGTAAAAATAGCACCGACCAATGCTCCCAGAATTGGATTGCGACCCAAACTTTCCATCCAATTTAAGAATGGCTCATAGTCTCGAAACGGTTCCATTGCAGAGTCGATCGCTTCGAGTCCATAGAACATCAGTCCAAACCCTAGTAAAACGATGCCGATCGTTTTAATCCGGGGCGTTTTGCCGAGGAAGAATACTAGCAGTCCAGCAAGCATCAAAATTGGCACATACAGTTCGATGTTGAGAGAAATAATTTGCGCTCCAACGGCGGTACCAATATTAGAACCCAATACCACACCAAGCGATTGAGTAAAGGTCAGAACACTGGCGCTCACCATCGCAATAACTAAAATAATTGTGACGGATGATGATTCTAGAAACGTAGTTGCGACTGCTCCCGTTGCAACACCTGCAAGCCGATTGGTCGTGAATTTGCTGAGGAGACCTTTCATCCGTTCTTCCCCAATATCTTCCAACCCTTCAGCCAGTCGAGTGACACCATAAATAAACAACACCAAACCTGCGATCGCCCCCATCCCCATTTTGAAAAAGTCAATTCCTTCTTCTTTTCCTTCCTGACTTAAGGGAAGCTCAGGCTCTTTGGGCTTGCTAGATTCAGATTCCTCACCTTCAGGTTTAGGCGTTTGAGCACTTACCTGAGAAATGTCACTAGACAAGGCAAGGAATGGAAATTGAGGAGTTACCGCAGGTGGAAAAATAATTAAGGTTGTAATGACAAGTACAACACTTAAATAATTGAGTGCTTTCCGATTCAATCGCTTCAGCATATACATTTTAATTAGTCTCTATTGCAACTGAACAGGGATTCGAGCGCAGACCTAATAAAACAAAGCAATAGCTTACGGGACACAGAAAATTGTCTTAGTTAACTCTTGGCTATGATGATTCCGCTGAGCAATGGGGACTATGGAGGATGTATCTAACTATGATTCTGCATTTATAGCCACAATCAGATTATTTCGAAAATTTCTGTTTCCGCCTCCTCTCAAAGGCGTAACATTACTACCTAACGTTAAAAGATTTCCAAGATTGCTTAGATCTTGAAAAGGTTAAACTTTTCTAAAACCAAGCTTAATCTGTTTTAAGGAGCAAATTGGGGACAGTACAGATACAGCATCAAATTTATTGTGGAAGGTGGAGGGAAAGGGTGACACAAAACCCTAACGAAAGTAAAAGATTAGGGCGCATTCTTCCAAGCGGGTGTCTACTTGTGAATGAGCAAAAGATTTGGCGCAATGAGCGAATGGGTGGCAAAGTCTTGCAGAACTGGAACTTGCTACTGTCTCAATCGTTGAGTCTGCTTCCCATCGCTGCTGCTCACGCAGCAAATCTCATACCAATCTAAATTGAGTACCTGGCAGAAGGGGGTAGAGTCGGCTCTTCTGAGGTCTTGGTGAATATGGTATAGTGAGTTACATTTTGCTCTACCATCGGTTCATGGACTTTCATCTCGACACCCTGCTGAATCTACCGGACACGACTGTTGAAAGCTGTCTTCGCCAAGAGCAGCAAGTCGTGATGAAATTACGCTTTTTGTTGGAAAAAGGGAACTGTCCCGGTTGCCAACAGTTGAGTGAGGATCTCCACCAAAATCGCCCTGTTTTAGTCAGGGACTTGCCTGTTTTTGGTCAACCCGTACAACTGCAAGTGCCTCGTCGTCAGTTCTACTGTCGCCCCTGTCAACGCTATTTTACAGAATCTCTAAGGTTTGTCGATTGGGAGCGGCGCTATACCCAACGATACGAAGACTACATTTATCAGCGAGTGCAAGCCGCGAGTATTGAGCAGGTCAGTCGGGAGGAGAACCTGAGTTGGGATCAAGTTCAGGGAATTTTCAAGCACAAGTTTGCCCAGCAAAAAAACCAGACTGGGGGACAGTGAGGAGAGTCGGCATTGATGAGGTCAGCCAACGCAAAGGGCATAAAGATTTTGTCACTGTTGTCTGCGATATTGACCAAAGCAATCTCCTAGAGGTGATTGATAGCCATAAACAAGCCGATATCATTGAAGTGCTTCTCCAGCAACCCCTTGAGCTACGTCAACAAGTAGAGGAAGTCAGTGTCGATATGTGGGGAGGGTTTCCCAAAGTCGTTGCCGCAGTATTCCCCAATGCTCAGATTGTCTTCGACCGATTTCATGTCATAAAACCCGTCAATGAAGAGTTGAACAAAGTGCGAAAACGGGTTGATATGACGCTGAAAGGCAGTAAGTTTATTTTGCTCAAGAATGGGGTCGATTTAACCCCAGAAGAGGAGACTAAATTAGCCGTGATCTTGAACCAATCAGACCGCTTAAAACTTGCCTACGAGTTAAAGGAAGAATTTAGAAGCATTTTTGAAACTTGCCACACGGTTGAGGCGGGCAAAGAACAACTCCTAGAATGGCTAAAGAAAGCTCGCTCTGTCTACTGTGAGGTCTTGACGACCATTCGCTCTCATCTCGATGGCATCTGCAATTACTTTTTAAGTCGGACGACCAGTGGAGTCGTTGAGGGGATGAACAACCGGATTAAATTGATTAAGCGTCAGGCCTACGGGTTTGCCAACTTTGATAACTTTCGAGCACGGCTACTCGCTTGCTTCTCTGATTAGGCTCACTTATCACCATCAACCCAGAAGAGCCGTAGAGTCAGGAAAGTCGTTTAGTGGGTCTGCTGATGGTTGGTGTCACCTCAATTGACGTGAAGGAAAGTTTGGATGAACTGGGGGAACAATTCGCCTTCATTTAGCAACGGATGTTGTTGGCGAATTGTACTATCGGTGATAGAAA
>NZ_JCACIN010000116.1:0-14689 GCF_059504425.1 Drouetiella sp. | reverse complement strand
GTAACAAACCTTCTGAAAAAGGATTTCAGGATCACCAAAAGTTGGGAAGAGCCCTTGGCGGTTGCCATAACAACTATGGCGCTACGCGCTTAGCTCCAAATGAGTTATTTTTTGAGAGCCGCGCGGAGCGCGGCTCTCAAAAAATAACTTGTCCTAACTCAATTACGTAGGGCCATACAAGTAGCAAAAGCCTCTCTCCAAGTTGGAGAGAGGCTTTCTTAGCCCCAATTGCTGCAAAAAACTGACACCATTAAAGTGGATACGCTAGACTTGTGGAAAGCAGGGATGTTCTATATCCCTAATTTTTGGCGTTGGGGGTTTGTAGTTGAGGCATTGTTTTCGGGACAATGTTGCGAAGACATCATTCCATGCTTGAAGTGGGTCAGTGCCCACTTTTTTTGGTTTTAGGTGCGCGTTTAATTTTCTCATCCGATCATGACTCATCCTTTGATTCCCCAGGTCATCGACATCGCCACTCCCGTTGCAGCAACCCTTGAACTGGATGTCGTGGGCGCTGTGTTTCAAACCAATCAGAGTCCGCCTGTGCTACGGGTTGATATCCGCAATCGGCAGGACGAGACAAGTTTGAGCGACTGCGAACGCATGAGCCGTGCTTTAGAAGCAGCATTAGATGCCGTCAACCTCATTCCCGATCTTTATGTTTTGGAGGTCTCCAGTCCCGGCATCTCCCGATCGCTAGAAACCGATCGCGAATTTATTTCTTTCAAAGGGTTTCCGGTCGTGGTGACGGCTGATCAGCCCTATGAAGGTCAGGTTTCCTGGACGGGTAACTTAGTGCGGCGAGACGAGACAAGCGTTTTTCTCAATCAAAAAGGACGGGCGATCACCATTCCCCGTCACCTGGTTAGTAAAGTGCAGCTTGTCGATCGTAGCTGATCGGTCACAGCTGCCCACTACTCAGAAACTTAATAACTTAAAACTTGAAACGAGGTTCATCCTATGTCAATGGTCACTCTACCAGGGCTACAAGATATGATCGAAGGCATCAGCCGCGACCGTAACTTGCCCAAACATGCCGTTCAGGCTGCCCTGCGAGAAGCATTGCTCAAGGGCTATGAACGCTATCGGCGTACCCATCGTCCAGATAGCTCTATTTTTGACGAAGAATACTTTAATAACTTTGAGGTAGAGCTAGACATCGAAGACGAAGGCTTCCGAGTGCTGGCAACCAAAACGATCGTCGAAGAAGTCTCCAATGGCGACCACCAAATTTCTCTGGACGAAGTGCAGGAAGTCGCGGCTGAAGCTCAGCTTGGCGACACGGTGGTGCTAGATGTGACTCCTGAGCAAGGGGAATTTGGGCGGATGGCGGCGATTCAAACCAAGCAGGTTTTGGCGCAAAAGCTCCGTGACCAACAGCGCAAGCTCGTTCAGGAAGAATTTCAGGAGCTGGAGGGCACCATCCTACAGGCTCGTGTGCTGCGATTTGAGCGGCAGTCTGTGATTATGGCAGTCACGAGCGGATTCGGTCAGCCCGAAGTCGAGGCAGAGCTGCTGAAGCGCGATCAGTTGCCCAACGATAATTACCGAGCCAACGCCACCTTTAGGATATTTCTCAAGAAAGTGCTGGAGGGTTCCCATCGTGGCCCTCAGCTCCTCGTGTCTCGATCGGATGCAGGACTGGTAGTGGACTTGTTCGCTACTGAAGTTCCCGAAATTGAGGAAGAAATTGTGCGCATTGTTGCGGTTGCCCGTGAAGCCAATCCGCCTTCGCGATCGGTAGGTCCACGCACCAAAATCGCGGTAGACACGCTAGAGCGTGATGTTGATCCGGTCGGAGCCTGCATTGGCGCCCGCGGCTCACGAATTCAGGTGGTGGTAAACGAGCTGCGCGGCGAGAAAATCGACGTGATTCGCTGGTCGCCCGACCCTGCTACTTATATCGCTAATGCCCTCAGCCCTGCCCGTGTGGAGGAAGTGCGGCTGATGAATCCGGACGATCGCCAAGCCCATGTCTTGGTTCCAGACGATCAGCTCAGTCTGGCGATCGGCAAAGAAGGGCAAAACGTGCGGCTGGCGGCTCGCCTAACCGGGTGGAAGATTGACATTAAAGACGCCGCCAAGTACGACTATGAGGCTGAAGACCGCAAACTTGAGGCTTTGCTCGAAGAGCGCCGTCAGTATCGTGAGTCTGATTGGGAAAATGAGGACATTGAAGAAGAAATCGTAGAAGAGAGCGATCTGGACGCAGCAGATAACTCTGAAAAAGAGGAGCCACAGGACATGCCCCAAGACGAGATGCCCGAAGATGAGATGTCGGGAGATGAGATGCTTGAAGATTTAGGTACTGCTGAAGACGGCTTTGGTACGGAAACCAGCGAGGCGATGCAGCGCCCTCAGGCATAATTTTCTTGCGCAGGATCAGAATTCTGACTCTAAAGTACGGCTGTCCTAAATCTACTTTCATGCAACCCAACTACCGCCGCTGTGTGAGCTGTCGTCAGGTCGCTCCCAAGGCAGATCTTCTGCGAATTGTTCGAGTGTTTCCTTCTCGCGCTGTACAATTGGATGGCATGGGGCGTTCTGTATACCTGTGTCGCAAGCCTACCTGTCTAGAATTGGCGCAGAAGAAAGATCGGCTGGGTCGATCGCTCAAGGCAGTCGTGCCTCCGGAGATCTATCATGGGCTGTGGCAACACCTATCAGCTTCAGATACGATAGTAGGAAGTACGGCGAGTAAAGGGTCTGTAGTGGAGAGCGGCAAGTAAGGCAAGCTCCCAAGTGCTACAGTAAATACCCGGCTCAAAAGTAGTCAAGCAGAGCAGAAGGACAAACGACATCAATATTAGCGATTTGAGTGATGTGGCGTTCGGGGAGGTTGGGTGACAACGATGGGGCGATCGGCTGAAGCCGGATAGGATGCCAACTCATGCAGTCCTAGGTCTAAAGCTGCCGCTCTAAACAGGGGAAATCCCGCCCGAAATCTGCCTCCAATTTTCCGGAAATTCGTGCAATATGGTAGAGAAAGCTATACCAGGGTTAGAGAAAACATTTTTCTCCTATTGTGTACTGGTTCATCAAAGCCAACTTTGGCTGGATCTGTATGAGATAGCTGAGCCTCTACACTGCTGCGATCGATTGCCTACCGCGATCGATTGGGTGTGAGCAACTTGCATTCAATTTAGGGATCTTGAGCGTAGTTTCAACAAAAGCAGTAGGTCATTATGTAAAATCAGTCGGGACGCAGAGGAAGTAGTGGATGAACAACGGCAAAGTGAGAATATACGAGTTGTCAAAGGAATTGAATTTGGATAATAGAGATCTTTTAGCGGTCTGTGAGCAGCTAAATATTTCAGTCAAGAGTCACAGCAGCACGATTACAGAGTCTGAAGCAGCCAAAATTCGGGTTGCTGCTGAAAAGTACGTTCACTCCCCAGTCGCTTCTAGACCTAATCCAGCACCCTCTTCTCCTGCTGCAACTGCTCCTAGGCAGCCCATCTCTCCTCCGCCTGTCAAGAAGCAGCAGATTCTGGAGATTCGTCGCAACCGCCCTCTGGCAGAGCCTCCCAGAAGACCTGACTCTGAATCAGATGAAAGCGTCGTAGACACGGCTCCAGTTTCACCTAGGGTCACAGCAAAACCTAGCCTACCTGTGCGTCCTGTTAAAGCAAACAGTTCGGCTAGTCCTTCGGTCGCCAGCGTGACGACTAGCTCCTTAGCGGAACCTGCTCAACTGGACGAAGTGGAGCAAAGTGAGCAGTTAGATCCAATAGCTCCAACCGTTCAAGATCAACCCGCTCTCCAACAGGCGAGTCCGCCCCGCAGCGTTCCGTCTGCCAACTCGATCGCCATCAAAACTGTAGACCCCGTTGAGCTAACTCCTCCTCCTCGTCCCGCCGCAAGATCCGATGCGCCGTTACCTAATTTAGTGAGTCGTCCGATGCTGAAGCGAGCCAGAGTGGGCGCTTCGGAAGGTCAGGGAGAAGAAGTACGCGAACCTATTCGGTCTGGCGTTGCGGCTCCGATCAAGGATGGACCTCGACGAGTCGATCGCACTCCTGGAGGCGAAACTGCCCTCAGACCCAAGCCTGCCATTGAGCTGCGACTCAAACCCGTACGCCCTGCTGGCGGCACTGAAGAAAACGGCAAGACGGCTGTTCCGGGAGCGGCTCCTACTGGAGTAGAGGGTACAGATGATTTGCGTCGCCCAACGCCACCCCGCCCGCCCAAGCGCAACAAATCTTGGGAGGAAGAAGAAGAGGAGGCAGAAAGCGCCAAGGCTGCGGCTCCCAAAGCGAAGCGAAGCCGCACTCAGGTTGTCGAAGATGATGATGAGATCGATCTAGATGAGCCGTTGCTAGATGATGACGACAGCTACAGCGACGAGCCTAGCCCGATTCAGGTAAGTCTCTCTCTAGCGCGTCCGCCGAAGCCCAAGGGTAAGCCGGGTCAGGTAAGCAAGCCAACGGCAGCTGCACCTCAGCGGAACAAGCGATCGACCAGCGGCGGCGAGTCTTCGTCTAGAGGGTTCCGGCGCGATCGTCGTCAAGAAGAAGTACGTCAGCGTCCAGAGCATTTAGTTCTTACCAACAGCCTATCTGTTCATGATCTGGCAGACCTACTGGTTGTCCCTGAAACTGAGCTGATCAAAGTTCTGTTTATCAAGGGAATCGCGGCAAACATCAACCAAATTCTTGATATTCCTACGGCTGCTATGGTGGCAAAGGAATTTGAGATCGAGGTGGAAACGGGTGAAGCGGAAGCAGAAGCCAAGAAAGTGACCGAAATGCTGGACTTCGCCGATATGGACAGTCTCCAGCGTCGTCCGCCTGTGGTGACGATCATGGGTCACGTTGACCATGGTAAAACAACCCTGTTGGATTCTATTCGCAAAACCAAGGTGGCACAGGGCGAAGCCGGAGGCATTACGCAGCACATCGGTGCCTATCACGTCGATGTGGAGCATGATGGCAAGTCGCAACAAGTCGTCTTCCTGGATACTCCGGGTCACGAAGCGTTTACGGCGATGCGGGCACGGGGTGCTAGGGTGACGGACATCGCCATCCTGGTCGTTGCGGCAGATGATGGCGTTCGCCCTCAGACGATCGAGGCGATTAGCCACGCTAAGGCAGCCGGAGTGCCCCTGATTGTTGCCATTAACAAGATCGATAAAGAAGGAGCGCAGCCTGAGCGGGTGAAGCAAGAGCTGACTGAATACGGTCTAGTCTCTGAAGAATGGGGCGGCGATACAATTATGGTTCCAGTTAGCGCCATCAATGGCGAGAATCTGGATACGCTGCTAGAAATGATTCTTCTGGTAGCAGAAGTTGAAGATCTGAGCGCCAACCCCGATCGCTCTGCTAGAGGGACTGTGATTGAAGCCAATCTGGACAAATCTCGTGGGCCTGTGGCAACGCTGATTATTCAGAATGGTACCCTCAAGGTCGGCAATATCTTAGTGGCTGGCTCTGTATTTGGTAAGGTTCGAGCCATGGTGGACGATCGCGGTAAGCGGGTCACAGTAGCTTCTCCTTCCTTTGCGGTCGAGGTACTGGGTCTGGGCGACGTTCCGGCGGCTGGCGATGAGTTTGAGGTTTATGCTGACGAGAAAGAGGCACGGGCAGTTGCTTCGAGCCGAATGGATCAGCAGCGGCAGTCTCGCTTGCAGCAGGCTATGGGTTCTCGTCGAGTCAGCCTCAACACAATCTCGGCACAGGTACAAGAGGGCGAGTTAAAGGAACTCAACCTGATTCTGAAGGCGGATGTTCAGGGTTCAGTAGAAGCGCTCTTGGGTGCCCTGCAGCAGCTGCCTCAGAAAGAGGTTCAGGTGCGCGTCTTGTTAGCTGCGCCTGGAGAAATCACTGAAACTGACGTAGATTTGGCTGCTGCCAGCTCGGCAGTCATTGTGGGCTTCAACACTACTTTTGCCAGCGGCGCTCGTTTAGCTGCCGATACAGCCGGAGTGGATGTCCGCGATTACAACATCATCTACAAGCTGCTGGAAGATATCCAGGCGGCAATGGAGGGTCTGCTCGATCCAGAAATGGTGGAAGAGCCGTTGGGTCAGATCGAGGTACGAGCCGTCTTCCCAGTCGGTCGTGGTGCAGTTGCCGGATGTTATGTTCTGTCTGGCAAGATTGTCCGCAACTGTCGTATCCGCATCATGCGCAATAAAGCCGTGGTGCATGAGGGGAATCTGGACTCTCTGAAGCGGATGAAGGATGACGTGAAGGAGGTCAACTCCGGCTATGAGTGTGGTATTGGTCTGGACAACTTCAAGGATTGGGCTGAAGGTGACATTGTGGATGCCTTCCGTCTAGTCTCGAAGCGTCGAACCCTTACTGTTTAATTCATTTAGCCCGTTTAGCTCATTCAGCAAGCAATAAAAGGGGGAGGCAGTGCCTCCCCCTTTTATTGCTTGCCATAGCTGTGTAGCAACCGCCAAGGCGGTTAAAACGGGGACTTTTATGATGGGGGCTGTGCCCTCACCCAACCTGATCCCAAAACTCTAATCTCCAAGGGGTCTAGTAGATTGAAAACGCTACTGCCACTTCTGCATGAATCGCGGTGGTATCAAACAGCGGTACGGCGCTATCTCCGGGCTGAACCAGCAGCATGATTTCGGTACAGCCCAAGATGATGCCTTCTGCGCCCCTAGCAACGAGGGATTGCATGATTTGGCGATAGTGCTGCCGAGATGCAGGGTTAACCTGTCCTAGACAAAGCTCGTCATAGATGATGTTATAGACGATCGATCGCTCCATTTCATTGGGTATCAGGACCTGTAGACCGAAGCGATCGAGCCTACCTTTGTAAAAATCCTGCTCCATTGTGAAGCGCGTTCCTAACAAGCCAACGGTATGAATGTCTCTAGCCCTAATGGCTTCAGCAGTCGCATCGGCAATATGCAGCAGAGGAATGGCGACGCTTTCCTGCACAGCTTCCGCCATTTTGTGCATGGTGTTTGAGCAGATCAGCAGCAGGTCTGCGCCACCGCGCTCCAGGCTTTGAGCCGCGCTGACCATGCGATCGCTGGCTTGCTGCCAGTCTCCCTGGTGCTGGAGTGCCTCAATTTCAGCAAAGTCGAAGGAGTACAGCAACACCTTGGCGGAATGCAGACCACCCAGCTTAGCCTTCACAGTTTGATTGAGAATTCGGTAATACTCTAGCGACGATTCCCAGCTTAATCCACCAATCAAGCCAATGGTTTTCATGATGGCTAAAGTTCGCTAAATTCGCCGATGTTGACATAAACTTCGGCTCTGGAAAGAAGTTCGATCGCCTGATCGCCTGAAATCAAACGCTTCAGAACCACTTGTCCGATCGTGCGAGTGGCAGGGTTATCAGCGGCGCTCGGTTTTACCTCCACCATTAAAACTGCCTCTTCCACTCGATAGAGCCACAGCTTCTCGCCGTTTTCCCAGAGGCATAAATGAGTCTGATGGATTTCGGGCTTGCGTTGCCAGGATATCTCATTCCACAACCCGCCGAATTCCCAGACTCTGCCGACACTCCAACCGTCCGATAGGAAAAAGTATTTCACGGGATGTCTGGTTTAACTCACTTCATGCCCATTATGCCGTTCTCTGGCGATCGAACGACAAGGGCATTTCAGAAGGTTGCGTGAAACCTTGTTAGATATGGGCCATTTGCGGCTGTGACTTCATGAAGCAAGTATGCGAGGCTGTAATCTAGCGAACACCACTCTTCTATCTGCGGCTTGATAAGATGTGACGCAAATCCATCACACTGCGGGGTATTCAGATGAATCTCGACAAAGCGCTCGATAAAGCCTACGAAGGAAAAACATTGAAGGAGTTGGTTGCTGCTCCTGTCGCTGCCCTCCAGGGAGTCACAGCCGACGAAGCCGCGATGTTGGGCAAAGCCTTTAATGTCAAAACCATTGGTGATTTAGCAGCGCTGAAATATGTGAAGTGGGCACAGGCGATCGTCACCCTAGCTGAAACAGAAGTTTAGTTTTCTCACGGATAGAGCAATTAGCCAAAAATATCTAACTGTCCCGTAGGCGGCACAGTTCGCCATTTACTGCGATCGCTTTTCTCTTTGACTTGCCCCTCGCTCTTTTTCTCCTCGTCTGGCTGCCCCTTGTCTGGCTGACGTAGCCCTACCGCAATATGGGAATGCTGCTCAATTTGACTCATGACCTGCTTTGCCCGCTGAATCACTGAGGGAGGCAGTCCGGCAAGCCGTCCTGCCTCAATGCCGTAGGAGCGATCGGCTCCGCCAGGGCGCACCTGATGTAGGAAGATAATTTGGTCGGGCAGCTCTTTGACCGTCACCTGATAGTTGGCGATGTTGGGCAACAAAGCAGCCAACTCGTTTAGCTCATGGTAGTGGGTGGCAAAAATTGTGCGGGCACAGATTTCGCTGGCAAGGTGTTCGGCAACCGCCCAGGCGATCGACAGTCCATCAAACGTTGCGGTGCCGCGCCCAATTTCATCTAGCAGCACTAGAGAAGCAGATGTAGCGTGATTGAGAATATTGGCAGTTTCGTTCATCTCCACCATAAAGGTGGACTGTCCAGTTGCCAGATCATCCACAGCTCCAACACGGGTAAAAATGCGATCGCATACTCCCAACACCGCCACCTTTGCCGGAACAAAGCTGCCAACTTGCGCCATGAGCTGAATTAGCCCAATCTGCCGGAGATAACAGCTTTTGCCGCTGGCATTGGGCCCCGTGAGGATGATCAGATCCGGGGGGGAATGGGGGGTGGAAGTTGAGGTGTGGGATGCGGGATAGGATAGAGTCTCTGACTCCCGACTCCCGACTCCCGACTCCCGACTCCCCAACTCCACTGAATTGGGGACAAAAAATCCTGCTGGGATCGCTCGCTCCACCACCGGATGGCGACCGTCCAGAACTGTAATTTCCCGCGTCGAAACTATTTGGGGACAGCAGTAGCCTTGTAGTGCCGCCATTTCTGCAAAAGAGCAAAGGGCATCGATCGCGGCGATCGCCTTTGCTACTTCCCGAATGCTATCGGCTTTCTCGACCACCTCAGCCCGGAGATTGACGAATAGCTCATATTCCAGCTTGTTTAGCTCTTCGCGGGCGCTGTGAATTGCGGTTTCTTTGTCCTTCAGCTCAGTGGTGATGTAGCGCTCTTCATTCGTCAGGGTTTGCTTGCGAGTGTAGCCTTCTGGCGGCTGCTCGGTAGATTTGTTGCGGGAAATGCTGATGTAGTAGCCAAAGGTCTTGTTGTAGCCGACTTTTAGATTAGGGACTCCGGTACGCTGGCGTTCGCTCACCTCAAGTTGCGCGATCCACTGTTCGTCGGCTTCAATCTGCTGCCGTAGCTCATCCAAGTGCAGGTCAATCCCCGATTGAATCAGGCTACCCTCCGTCAGGTAGAGCGGCGGATTTTCCACCAGATGGGCTTTCAAGTGCTTGCCCAGGCGATCGAGTACAGGGGGCACCGTCTGAAGCGCCTGCAAATAGAGCGATTTTCCAGGTGCCACCAGCTCTGCCAGATCCGGCAATCTGATCAGAGAGTCTGCTAGCGCCACCAGATCGCGGGCGTTTGCAACTCCAGATCCGGCGCGTCCCGTCAGTCGCTCCAGGTCATAGATTTGCTTCAGCAATTGCTGCAAGTTTTGTCGCAAAGCGCTGTTGTCCACCAGCTCTTGAACGGTGGCTTGTCGAGCCGCGATCGCCTCAATCTTCAGCAACGGCTGCAACAGCCAGCGCCGTAATGCCCGTCCGCCCATGGCAGTCACGGTTTTGTCGAGTGCCCACAGCAACGAGCCGTGAAAGGTGCCATCCCGCACGGTCTGAGTAATTTCTAAGTTGCGGCGCGTCTGGTGATCGAGGGTGAGAAATTCTGTCAGCGCGTAGGTGCAGAGGGGCTGAAGCAGATTTTGTATTGGCGCAGATCCCTGCCGCTCTCGCTGAGTATCCTCCACATATTCCAGCAAACCCCCAGCAGCACGGGTGGCTAACGGCAAATGATCGCAGCCTAGACCTTCCAGCGATCGCACTCGAAATCGCTCCAGAATCCGCTGCCGTGCTTCTGATAGGGAGAAAGGAGACTGCGATCGCAGGGCATAGCAAAACTGCGGCGGCAGATAGTCAGGCAGATGGCTCGACTTTTCTCCCGGTCGCAGCAGACCCGCCAAATCTGGCGCATTGGTGGGCACCAACACCTCAGAAGGCTGTAGGCGCAGCAGCTCTTGAGTCAACAGCTCTAAGCCGCTAGATTGGGTGGTCAGAAATTCGCCCGTGGAAATATCGGCGATCGCCAGCCCCCAATGCACGCCTGCCACGACGACAGCCGCCAGGTAGTTATTGCGTCGGGCATTAAGCATTCCCTCTTCCAGGATGGTGCCGGGAGTAATGATGCGCGTCACCTCCCGCGTTACCAGCCGCCCCTGAGCCTCTGCCGCATCTTCGGTCTGATCGCAAATGGCGACCGCAAAGCCTTTCTCGACTAGCAGCGCACAGTAGCGATCGAGAGCATGGTGGGGAATACCCGCCAGCGGAACCTTGCCAATCTCTTTTCCGGCATCTTTGGCGGTCAGCACCAGCTCTAGCTCCCGCGAGACGGTGATAGCATCCTGAAAGAAAGTCTCGAAGAAATCTCCGACTCGGTATAGCAGTAACGCCTGGGGATGCAGATCTTTCATCTCCACATAATGCCGAATCATGGGAGTCAGATCTGCCCGATTGACCGATCGATGATCGGCGTAGCGCACGGCATGTTTGATCAGGCGATCGGGCAGATCGGCAAGCTGGGGGTCTGGAGATGCAGGGCGATCGGTCATGGGGAAATCAGAGAAGGAATTAGAACAGATGATTGGGTGTTCTAATCTATCCTAGAACTTTCACCCCTGACAGACATAATCCTATGGCGCGATAACTATCTCACTGGCAATCCTCAGCAGCCGACATTCACCATCTGTAGCTTGATGGATGCAAGATATAAGACGCGGGGATTTCAGGGAAGCGATCGCATCTGTTCATGCCTATTCCCGAACTTACAGCAATTTCAATTGCATAAACCGCAGCTATCTTTTAGGAGCTGCGCTGAACTCAGCGCAAAGCGCTGTCAATCTGACGGTAGAGCAGGTTTTTGCGCGATGATGAAGAGAGTCATGTGATTGAGTATTGCTATAAGTGATTGAGTGTTGCCATGATCCACGGACTTCTCTGGTTTCCATTACTAGCGGTCTTTATCTGGCTGGCTTGGGCAGGTCGTAGCGAATATCAAAAGCTAGAGGCTTACCGCATCTGGGCAGAGCCGTTTGACCACGCAAAGTACGATATCTACGCGGTTCTAGGACAAAAAGGTAGCGATATTACCTGGGGCAAGCCCGATCGCCAATCTCCCAAAGACCTGCAAACCTTTTCGCTCAAGCAGGTGCAAGATATTAGCGTGGTGGGCGATCGCCCTATTGATCTAGAGAATCCGCCCGACAAGGCTGGAAAAGTCGCCATCGCCTTTAAACTTGCCGAAGAAGAAATCAAGATTCCCTTTACGGGGTTGCCCATGGCGATCGACTGGGCAAAGCATTTGCAGCAAGACTGGCAGAATCTTCAGGCGGATACCGTTAATATTTGAACCGCGCAATATCTAAACTACAAAATCGGATAGCAGTAAATCAGGAGGTTTTCATGGAAAAACTGACGCATTATCCCATGGTGATCGGTAGTGAGCTGGTGGCAACAGGCAGCGAAGACTTGCTTAATCCAGCGACAGGCAAAGTTTTTGCTACGGTGGCGCTGGGAACGGTAGAAGATGTCGATCGCGCTGTTGCAGCGGCAAAACAGGCGCAAAAAGGCTGGGCGGCTTTGTCCTATGGCGAACGCAGTGCGGCACTCATGAAGCTAGCTGATGCTTTGGAGGCCCATAGCGAAGATCTGGCAAAGCTGGAGAGTCAAAATGCCGGAAAGCCCATGAAGCTGACCACAGGCGGCGATATTCCCTTTGCGATCGATAACTTACGCTACTTTGCCTCCGTAGTGCGTCGTCCTGAAGGGGCGGCATCGGGTGAATATGTCGGCGGCTACACCAGCATGATTCGACGAGAGGCGATCGGCGTAGTCGGAGCCATCACCCCTTGGAATTACCCGTTTATGATGGCAATCTGGAAGCTAGCTCCGGCATTGGCAGCTGGAAACGCCGTCGTGATCAAACCTGCCCCCAATACGCCCATTACGACGATCGAGTTAGCCAAAATTGCTCTAGAATGCGGCTTCCCTGCCGGATTGATCAACGTTGTGACCGGAGGCGCAGCAGTCGGTGAAGCCCTCTGCACCCATACAGACATTCGGATGATCAGCTTCACGGGCAGTACGCGCACAGGCAAGCGTGTTGCTGAACTAGCCAGTCCGCGCGTCAAGCGGGTCACGCTGGAACTGGGCGGCAAGGCTCCCTTTGTGGTGTTTGCCGATGCAGATATTGAGGCAGCCGCAAGGGGCGCAATTCCGGCAGCATTCATGAACACAGGGCAGGACTGCACGGCAGCCACTCGGATTTATGTCCAAAGCGAGGTGTTTGACCAGTTCTTGAATCGCTTTGTGGAGCTGACGCGATCGCTCAAAGTCGGCGATCCCTTCGCCGAAGACACAGACATTGGCCCTTTGACCAGCGAAACACAGCGGCTTAAAGTCCATGGTTTTGTGGAAGAAGCGCGGCAGCAGGGCATCCAGGTGGCGACGGGTGGTACCTTGCTCGAAGGCGAAGGCTATTTCTATCCACCGACGATTTTAGTAGAGGCTTCTCAATCGGCAAGCTGTGTCCAAGACGAAATTTTTGGACCTGTGATTGTGGTGAACCGCTTCTCCGATGAAGCCGAAGCCATTCACCTGGCAAATGATGTGCCCTACGGTCTGGCAGGCAGCGTCTGGACACTCAACGTGCAGCGAGCCATGCGCATGGCGGCGGCTCTAGAGTGCGGCACGGTCTGGATCAATGACCATTTGCCGATCGCCAGCGAAATGCCCCACGGCGGCTTTAAGCAGAGCGGCATCGGCAAGGATATGTCCTATTACGCGCTAGAAGAATACACGATCGTCAAGCATGTCATGTTTGATATCACAGGCGATCAGAAGAAGGCATGGCACGCGGTGGTTTTTGATAGTTAAGAGGGGAGATACGGTTTTTGGAGGTAAAAGATGGCTGTAGAGGTTCGTCTTTTAACGGTTGAAGATTACCACCGGATGGCTGAAGCTGGGATTTTTCACTCAGAAGAACGGGTTGAGTTACTGGCAGGACAGGTCATCCAGACGGCGGTGAAAGGAACGGCACACAGCGTTGCTAACACTCGCACTCGGCGCTCAATTGAAAATCGTTTGGGCACTCGCGCTCTAGTCCGGGTGCAGGAGCCGATTCAGCTGGATGACTACTCTGAGCCAGAACCTGATATTGCGATCGTTATCCCCCGTTCATTGGAATATACCGATCACCATCCTGTGGCGACCGAGGTCTTGCTGGTCATTGAAATTGCCGATTCAAGTTTGAGGCTAGATTGCGGGATGAAGGCGATCGCCTGCGCCAAGTCAGGCATTGCAGATTATTGGGTGCTGGATATAGTCGATCGCAAACTCCATGTGTTTCGCTCTCCCAACGCTGAGGGATATCAAAGCGAATTGGTTTTAGGAGAAACCATGGATATTGCGCCCCTTGCATTTCCTGACTGCGTGATTTCAGTGCGGGAAATGCTGCAACCTGTGATGTAGGGGGGCGATCGTTTTTCTTTTGCCGAATACCGTGATTAAAAAGAGAGAGGCTTTAAGCAATTCGCCTGTTTCGCCTTTGAAAAAACTTAGGGAAGAGTTGGGGCTGTCTCAGGAAGGATTTGCCCGACAAATTGGCACATCTGCCCGCACCATTAGCCGCTGGGAAGCTGGAGACAGCATTCCTACTTTTACGATCGCCCAAATGAAATCTCTCGATTTACTACTTCGCGCCAACGACAAAACGCTGGAAGATTTGCCCGATCGCTTTGCCCCGCTTGATTAATACTTTAAGCAAAACACTATTGATCCTAAAATTTTCGGTGATGATTCTCAGCACTTTTGCTTCTTCTATATCGTAATATCCCTGTTAAAGGAATACTACGAACTAAACCTAAATTTGCTTTAAACACATACCGACCACCGAAAAATAAGCTAAAAACTTCTAGAATTTTTTCATTATATGCAAAAGCATATGATATTTTTAGGACAAAGAATTTAATATGTTAGGTAGCTGATGACCTCTGAGAACAAGGAAATTCCCAAAAAAGATGACTTTGCTTTGTTAGATAAAAAACTAGATTTATCGACTAAAAGTGTAGCGCTCGCAGCCGCAGTTTTCGGAGTGATTACTTCTATTTCTAATGTAGTCACTGGGATAGCTACAGCTCAGCTTACCCGTTCACAAGATTTCTCTACAAGAATTACTGCCTCGGTAGATATTTTAACAGGGGAAGATGAAAAGAAAGCTGCTGCTATATTTGGTAGCTTGTATCCTCTTGCAACAGATAAAGAACAAAAAAAGTTTTGATTCAATTAGCTCTAATTAATCCCAAAGAAAAAGTCTTATCAACTTTGATTACTCTGTTAGAGAAAGATACAAACCAGTTAGATCAAGAAATTCTTAAAATGCCTGAGATTCGACAAAAGATACTCTCTATAAGATCTAGTCTTGAGAAAAATGATCAAGTTGCTCAAGTATAGCGCTACGCACATACGTTAGGACACTCTTTAAAGGCAGCATCAACGC
>NZ_JCACIN010000115.1:0-119819 GCF_059504425.1 Drouetiella sp. | reverse complement strand
AGAGGGGGTGTGATTCTAATCGATTAGAATCACACCCCCTCTCTCTTGCAGTCTTAAGAATTTTTGAATTCTCAGACTTTTGTGAAGTTAGCAATTTTTAGGCACAAATGTCACTGCTTGCTGATAGGGCTTCCTGAAGATTTACAGATGGTGAGGGTCAGGTGCTAATCTATAGCATTACCTGAAAAGCGTTTGTATTTAGTCTTCATAGCCCTACATCCACACATTAAGGGGATGCCATGACAGAAATTATACTGAGAGAGCTAAGCAGTAGTGACATTGATTGGATGGTTTCAGTAGGGAGTAAGTTAGAGGTTACGGCTGGCGATCGCCTCTTACAAGCCTGTGAGAATCTCAATGCTCTTTATTTAATTCTGGAAGGAGAATTTGCTCTGAACTCCCTTCAATCGGAGCATTCTCCTCCTTCAACACTTCCTCAAGTCTTTTACACAAGTGGTGATGTCATTGGAGCATTTCTTCTGCCGAGCGATCAGCTTTTACCTTTTGCTGTTACAGCTCTAGAAGATTCATGGGTATTAGCAATTGATAAACAGCTTTTAGCTGATAAATTGCATCAGGATGCAGGTTTTGGCGCTCGTTTTTATCGGGCGATTGCGATGCTTCTTTCCAGCAAACAATGGCAAATTACTGCTCGTCTACCTAAAGAGTCTATGCTTCAGTCGCATTTAGAGATGACCAAGAGCATGCTCTCAGTATTTGGTAGTCTACATGATAGTGATATGTGCTGGATGACCAGCGCTGGAAGGGTTAAGAGATTGAAAAAGGATGAAGTTTATATTCGAGAGGGGCAGCCTTTAGAAGCCCTGGATATCATTCTTCAAGGCAGCCTCTCCATGTTTATATATCAAGGCAAGCGCAATTCATTATCATTGGCATTTAACACCTCCCAGAATACTCAGCCTAGAAAGATTGCTGAAGCATTGTCTGGTGAAATTTTAGGCGTAACGGCATTTTTGGACATGACTCCAAATCTCTATATGTTGAAGGCAAGTCAAGAGACTTTGGTATTATCGATTCCCATCTCTGCTCTAATGCCGAGACTTCAGCAGGATATAGGCTTGGCTTCTCGGTTCTACCGGGCTCTGGCAAGTCTAACCGCGGAGCGGCTATTTCAGATTATTGATCAGCTACAGAAAAGCACTCGATATGAACCGGGGTGTAGCTTATGCGATAGCCAAGCTTACACAGGGGAGCTAGATATTGCTGATTTGCAGCAGCTTTCAATAGCTAGAGCTAGATTTAACTGGATGTTGCATCAACTCGGTGTAAAAGCTTGAAACTGAGGCGTGAAGACTATGGCAAGCGAACAAGAAAGCTTATTCCGAAAAGAGGCGCTAGAGCAGGTTTCTTCACCTGAGCAGCTTGACCAACTGATGCAGGTTGTTAATCTTAGAGACTGGTTGCCTTTGGCGTCTATCGGTTTTCTGGTAACTTTAGCGTTACTCTGGAGTGTTATAGGCCGTATCCCTATTTTCGTTGAATCTAAAGGTCTGTTGATTAAGAATAGGTCTGATTCTAGCCAGTTGACTAGCGTTAGCTACTTTCCTATAGTTGAGGGGAAACAGATTCAGGTTGGCGATCGCATTTTAATCATTCCTGAAACCAATAGCATCCAGGAATTTGGCGGTTTGGAGGCAACGGTCACTGAAGTGTCACCCTCTTCAGTCACTCAGGCATCGGCGCTGAAGCGAGTGGATGGTAACTTGGAGTTGGCAGAATTGGTTTACACTCCTGCCTCAATTGAGGTTTTAGCGCAGCTGAAACCCAATCCTGAGAATGTTACTGGCTATGAGTGGTCGATGTCTAAAGGTCCCAGCGAAAAGCTATCTGGCGGTACACCTGTTACTGCCAGGGTGACGCTGAGCGATCGTGCTCCCATCAGCTTCGTTTTTCCTTTTCTCAAGTAGCTTTCTGAATCTTCTAATCTAAAGTCTCTAAAGTTTTTTATGGTGAGATTGCTTCTAGATCACAGACAGCCACTAGAGTATGGACAAACGCTGCTGAAGCATTGGCAGAAATTGCGGAATCGAAAGCGCGATCGCGTCACAGCCCCAACGCTGCTTCAAATGGAGGCAGTGGAATGCGGCGCAGCGGCATTGGGAATTATCCTAGGCTATTATGGTCGCATTGTGCCCTTGGCGGAACTCCGTCAAGCTTGCGGCGTTTCACGGGACGGCAGTTCGGCTGCCAATGTTCTGACAGCCGCTAAAATGTATGGCTTAAATGCGAAGGGATTCAAGAAGGGATTGCCGAGCTTGATGGAGTTGCAGCCTCCTTACATTATCTTCTGGCAATTTGACCATTTTTTGGTGGTAGAAGGGTTTGACAAAGAGCAGGCGTATGTCAGCGATCCGGCAGTTGGACGGAGAAAAATTGCGCTAGAAGAATTCAATCAGGGTTACACCGGTATCGTCTTGCTGATGGAACCTGGCGTAAATTTTCAAAAGGGCGGTAAAAAAAAGAGCGTGATTGAGGCTTTGCAGAATCGCCTGCGAAGCTCGGCTGCGGCACTGGCATACTGCGTTGCGGCAGGGTTTCTACTGGTGATTCCCAATCTAGCTGTGCCGGTGTTTAGCCAGGTGTTTGTGGATAATGTGCTAATCAAACATCGTTTAGACTGGGTTCCTTACCTGCTGGTCGGAATGCTGCTAACGGTTTCATTGCAGGGTTTATTAACGGCGCTTCAGTTGCAGTATCTGCGCAAGCTCAAAATTAAGCTGTCGGTGGCAATGTCTAGCCAGTTTGTCTGGCATCTGCTGAAGCTGCCCGTAAGTTACTATGCCCAGCGCTATTCAGGAGAAATTAGTAGCCGTATTCGGATTAACGATCGCGTGGCTAGCGTCTTGACTGGGCAGCTCACCACAACGATGATTAGCGTTGTGCTGGTTGTTTTCTACGCGGCAATTATGCTGAGATACAATGCGCTGTTAACGCTAGTTGTGGTGGTGTTTGCGATCGCCAACGTTTTGGCATTGCAGTGGGTATCTAAGCGGCGGGTAGATGCCAATATTACCGTGGCGCAGAACTACGGTAAGGTGAACGGCGTGGCGATCGCGGGGCTGCAAAGCATCGAAACTCTGAAAGCTTCTGGATTAGAGTCAGACTTCTTTTCGCGTTGGGCAGGCTATTACACCAAAGCGACTAACGCGCAGCAGGCGCTAAACTTGGTTAACCAAAAGCTAAGCCTATTGCCTTCGCTAATTACCTCGCTGAGCACGGTGTTTTTGCTCAGCATTGGGGGTTGGCAAGTTATTCAGGGCAAGATGACGATTGGGATGCTGCTGGCTTTTCAACTCTTGACAGTGAGTTTTTTGGGGCCAGTTAATAACTTAGTGCGATTTGGCAGTACCCTTCAGGACTTGGAAGGCAATCTTCTCCGTTTGGATGATGTCTTGGACAATGTGACCGATCCAGCTCTGAAGGCGGAGCAAGATCGAGTAGAGCAAGCCCAAGCTCAACCTGAAAAATCCGAATGGTCTCTGATGCGCTCATCTTATAGGCTGCAAGGCTATATCGAGATGAAAGGTGTCACCTATGGCTACAGCCGGGTCACGCCCCCTTTAATTCAAGATTTCAGCCTCTCGATCAAACCCGGACAGCGTGTGGCATTGGTCGGGGGCAGCGGTTCGGGAAAATCGACCTTGGCGAAGATTGTTGCCGGACTTTATGAACCTTGGGAGGGAGAGGTTAACTTCGATGGCATGTCTAGACCTCAGATTCCGCGATCGGTTCTCACAAATTCTATTTCGGTAGTTGATCAAGATATTCTGCTGTTCGCAGACAGTATTCGAGCCAATCTCACCCTATGGGACTCCACTATCTCTGATCAGACTTTGGAAAAAGCCTGCCTGGATGCGGCAATTAATGATGTGATTCTTTCTATTCCAGGGGGCTATGATGCGCCGCTGATTGAAGGAGCGGCAAATTTGAGCGGCGGACAGCGTCAGCGTTTAGAGATTGCTAGAGCTTTGGTGAATGATCCGACGATTCTGATTATGGATGAAGCGACTAGCGCCCTAGATGCGGAAACTGAAAAAATTATCGATCGCAATCTGCGCCGACGGGGCTGCACCTGTTTGATTGTGGCACATCGACTCAGCACGATTCGAGACTGCGATGAAATTATTGTGTTGGAGCGCGGTAAGGTCGTACAGCGGGGAACGCATGAATCCCTGTGGCAGGAAAAAGGACATTACTCCAAGTTAATTATGAGCGAGGCGAGCTAGGACTTGAACAAAAATACCGCCTCGTACCCTCAGGCTGTTCGCCGAATGGGATAGAAGCGGTTTTTGACTTGGTTTAACTTAATCTGTCGTCAGCTAGTCAGGAGCGCTACCGGGATTAACGAAAGATTCTTTATCGAACGAACCTTCAGTTTGGTGCAGGAAGCCACCGTCTTCGCCACCTGAGATTTTAGACAGATCTTCTTGATTTAGCGAACCTTCAGTTTGGTGCAGGAAGCCACCGTCTTCGCCACCTGAGATTTTAGACAGATCTTCTTGATTTAGCGAACCTTCAGTTTGGTGCAGGAAGCCACCGTCTTCGCCACCTGAGACTTTAGTCAGGTCTTCTGGGCTGAGTTCTTCGCTTTCGTGTTGTACAGACATAATTACTCCAATCGATTGCTTGAATGTTAATTATTCAGGTCACTTGCATAGCAGAAGTTTACCTGACTCGCTTACCCTAAGAAATTTTTAGAGATCTTGGGATACCGTTAGAGCTGCCTTGGAAAACTAAAAATACAGGTCGTATTTGTTTGCCTTAAGACTGCCTATAGCCCTATTGTAGGATATTAAATTTTGAATGGAGGTGTAACGAGTTACACTCTCCTGCTTGGTGAGAGTATATGAAAAGTGATCGGCAGTAGAATGAGCAAGAATAGTTGATTGAAATCAAGATGATCTTTAAACACATGGCTTTGAGCCAATGATGATTCAGATTATGATTGCAAAAATTTACAAAACAAAACCTTTTTTGAGAATTTACAAAACAAAACTTTGAAGTTTTGAGGAAGATAATCGCTCATAGCTACTTTACAGATAAACTCAGCAGATAAATTCTGTCGTGATTTGCGTCCTGATGCCTCACCCGATGCTCCATTATGATCTCTAAGACGCTTCAAGGAAATTTGCCCCTGCTGCTGAGCGACTCTAGCTTGGTTTGGACAGTGCAATCTGGATCGATCGCCTTGTTTGCAATAGCCATTATTGATGATGCTCCAGAGGGCGAACGTCGGTATCTGTTTGATGTCAAACCTGGGGAAGCTCTATTTAGCGCTATATTGAGCCATTCAGAACATCACCTAGGCATTCTGGCAGTAGCTGTTGAACCCGCAGAACTCTGGGAGCAGTCGATCGCTACCGTCGGTCTGCCCACTCTGTTGCCGCTCGTAGAAACATGGGTTCATCAATTAGCACAGGTGAAAGGGCTACCGCATACTGTTTTTGCTAAGCCGACTCACTCCGATCGCTATGTTTCTTTAGTTAAAGATCAAGTCTTTCAGCCACCTAGAGATCAGGTGCTATGGATACAGTGCCAGCAGGGAACCGTGCAGTGGCTGGGATATGATTCGTTAACGCTGGTTCCTGAATCGGGTATCCTGCCGCTGGCAAGTGGAATGTGGGTGCAATCTACGGATAATGTTCAGCTTTTGGTGCAATCTACGACAGAAATAGATACGATCGACACTCTAGTTGCAGGATTAAATCATCTCCATAGTTATTTTCTGCGAGGGATTGAGTTAGTTACTACCCAGGAAACTCAGGCAGAATTTTCTAGGTTTCAAAAAAGACAGCAGCTTAATCGTCAGGTGACGCAAGATACGCTCAAAGATCTGGTGGCTCTGCTTCAGCCTAGACCCGCCAATCAGTTTGCAGAGGCGGATGAGCTACTGATGGTGGCTGGAGCCGTAGGCAAAGCCTTAGGGGTTGCCATCAAGCCAGCGATGGAGGCGGAAGATGCCAGTCGAATGCGTGATCCCTTGGAGGCGATCGCCCGATCTTCTCGGCTACGGCTGCGACGGGTTCTTCTCCGAGACAAGTGGTGGGAAAAGGATGGTAGCGCCATTATTGCCTATCGGCGTCAGGGCAAAAGCCCGGTTGCGCTTTTGCCGATCGCGGGTGATCACTATGTCATTTTTGATCCCCAGGCGGAAACGAATCATTCCTCTCAGCGGCGTTATCCGCGGGTGGATGCAGAGATTGCGTCAAGCTTGGAGCCGAGTGCCTACATCTTCTACCGCTCTTTTCCTGAATCGGTTCTACGAGCCTGGGATCTAGTGCGGTTCGCCTTTAAAGGACAGCTCAAGAATCTCATCATTCTGCTGAGCATGGGGATTGCCAGTACCCTAGCGGGAATGCTGGTGCCACTGGCAACAGGCATTTTAATTGACACGGCTCTACCAACAGGCAATCGTAATCTGCTGATCCAGATTGGATTAGGTTTGCTGTTCTTTGCGTTGGGTTCTGTCAGCTTAGAGTTGGTGCAGGGTTTAGCCACAATGCGGCTAGAAGCGGTTTCTGAAGCCTCAATGCAGGGGGCGGTTTGGGATCGGTTGCTCAAGCTGAAGCCGACTTTTTTTCGGGAATATACGATCGGCGATCTGGAGTCTCGCGTTTCAGGCATTGGTCAAATCCGCAGAAAGCTAACGGGTACCACCTTTCGCACCATTCTGACGGGCTTTTTTGCGCTGCTAAACTTTGGGCTGATGCTGATCTATAGCCCTAGTTTGGCGCTGGTGGCAGGCGTAGTGGCAGTGGTGGCGATCGCCTTTACTGCCACTTCTGGGGCGCTGCTGCTTCAGCAGACCCGTCCGCTTCTAGAGCTGCGGGGCGAAATTTATGGCTTGTTGGTGAAATTGATTGAGGCTGTGCCTAAACTGAGGAGCGCTGGGGCTGAGGAGCGTGCTTTTGCGACCTGGGGGCAAAAATACACGCGGCAGCTTCAGCTTGAGTTAAGCACTCAAAAGATTCAGGACGGCGTGGCAATTTTTAACACCGTGATGCCGGGATTGACGGCAACCCTGCTGTTTTGGGCGACGGTAATTGTGATTGGGCAGGCGCAGTCTGCGGGAGAGACAGGGCTTTCTACAGGGAGGTTTCTCGCCTTTAGCGCTGCCTTTGGGATTTTTATCAGTGGGGCTACCAGCCTCAGCAATGCTATTACTTCTGTGCTGGAAGTGGTGACCTTGTGGAAGCGATCGCAGCCTATCCTGGCTGCTGAGCCAGAGGTCGATCCCGACAAGGCTGATCCGGGTAGGCTGACCGGGCGAGTGAGGGTCGATCGTGTGACCTTCCGCTATCGAGACGATGGACCTCTGACTCTCGATCAAATCAGCTTTCATGCAGAGCCAGGAGAATTCATCGCGCTGGTAGGCCCTTCGGGCAGCGGTAAATCGACTCTGTTGCGATTGCTGCTAGGCTTCGATACTCCTAGCGACGGCAGTATCTATTACGATGGGCAAGATCTCTCAGGGTTGGATATTACGGCTGTGCGTAGACAGTTGGGGGTGGTGCTGCAAAATAGCCGCATTAATTCCGGCAGCATCTTTGCCAATATTTCTGCCAGCGCCTTACTGGCTGTCAGTGAAGCTTGGGAAGCAGCAGAGCGTGCGGGTTTTGCGGATGACGTGCGGGCAATGCCGATGGGTATGTATACGTTTGTCAGCGAGGGCGGCTCCAATATCTCTGGCGGTCAGCGGCAGCGGCTCATGATTGCGCGGGCTTTGGCGCTGAAGCCTCAGATTTTGCTATTCGACGAAGCCACGAGCGCGTTAGATAACCGGACGCAGGCGATCGTCACCGAAAGTTTGGATGCTCTGGGCGTGACGCGCATCGTGATTGCCCATCGCCTCAGCACCATTCGCCATGCCGATCGCATCTATGTGATTGAAGCAGGGCGGGTTGTGCAACAGGGATCGTTTGACGAACTGGCTCAGCAGGAAGGCTTATTTGCTCAGTTGATTGCTAGGCAGATGGCGACCTAGCCTCAGCAGCATTGCTGAATCTGGATACGAATTTTTTTGGAAAGGGGCGCTGAGGCAAGCTATAAGCGAAGCCATCAAGCAAAGTCTCTAGAAAAAGCTAATAATAGAGGCTATTAGGCCAATCAAATCTTGTCTATCCTGATATCGAGACTCGTCAAGGAAAATGATGATGAAAGACCCAACGACTCATTCTTCAATGAAGTGGGCTAGTGCCATATCGACGCGTCCTTCGCTAGAAGCTGCCGTCAAAGATGTGGCAGAGCAAGCCCAGCTTTGTTTGCAAGATACTGCGGATTTGGGGTTTGTTTTTATCTCATCTGCCTTTGCTAGCGAGTATTCTCGACTGCTGCCTCTCCTCAAAGAGCATCTCTCTGTTCCAGTTTTGCTCGGCTGTGGGGGCGGGGGCGTGATCGGCATGGATCACACTCAGCAAGTTCAAGAGATTGAGGGCGAAGCGGCGATTAGCCTGACTTTAGCTCGATTACCTGAAGTTGATATTCATACGTTTCACATTGATGCAGAGAACTTGCCCGATCTTGACGGCCCTCCAGACGCATGGGTAAGCCTGATGGGTGTATCCCCTCAAGACAATCCGCATTTTATTTTATTGGCTGCGCCGGGTTCCTCTGGCGTAAACGAGCTTTTACAGGGGCTAGATTTTGCCTATCCGGATGCGGCTAAAGTGGGAGGGTTGACAGATGTCAGCTCTTTTTCGGGCAGTAGCGGCCTGTTTGGCAGCGATCGCTACTACCGAGACGGCGTAGTTGGGGTGGCTTTGAGCGGCAATATTGTGCTGGAAACGATCGTGGCGCAGGGCTGCCGTCCGATTGGGCAAACCTATCGCGTTGTGGAAGGCGAACGCAATGTTTTGCTAAAGCTAGAAGAACAGGGAGAAGATCAAACTTCCTGCGGCTTAACCCGCACGCCTCTAGAAATTTTGCAGGGAATGTTTCAAGATTTGAGCGAGGCAGACCGAACCATTGCTCAGCGATCGCTGTTTGTCGGCATTGCTCAAAGCGCTTTCAAGCAGCAGCTTGAGCAGGGCGATTTCCTGATTCGTAATTTGCTGGGCGTTGATCCCCGCACAGGTGCAGTTGCGATTGGCGATCGCGTCCGTCCAGGACAACGAATTCAGTTTCATTTGCGGGATGCTGAAGCTTCAGCCACCGATCTGGAAATGCTGCTAAAGCGCTACCCCAAGAACGTTAACCCTTCACCTGTAGGCGCGCTCATGTTTGCCTGTATGGGCAGAGGTCAGGGGCTTTACGATCAGGCTAATTTTGACTCTGATTTGTTTAGCCAATATCTTCCCCATGTGCCGTTAAGCGGGTTTTTCTGCAATGGAGAGATTGGTCCTGTAGGCAACACAACATTTCTGCATGGCTACACCTCTGTCTTCGGCATCTGGCGACAATCTGCCTCTTAATATGGCTACGCTGAACAGCCTATCTAGCGTTCTGTAGCAACCGCCAAGGCGGTTAGGGCGGGGGGACATTTAGGGTGGGGCGCAAAGTGCCCCACCCTAAATGTTCTAAGCAAAATGTTCTAAGCAAACTGGCGACTGCTATATCTAGCGTTGGACAGCCCACATTGCCCGTTTAACCAAACTCGGAATCTGAGAAGGGCGATCGGCTAAGGGAATGTTGGCCTGTTGAAAAGCTGCAATCTTGCCTTCAGTAGAACCTGGGCTATTGTGCAGCTCGGCTAGCCGGGAAGCGCCAACGCTTGAAGGATTGGGCAGCCTATGCCCCGCAACATAGGCAACCACGGGCTTATCGATCGCTTCTGCAACATAATGAGCCGCTGTCTCTTCACCCTCGCATCCCATTTCGCCCACTAGGACAATCACCTCGGTCTGCTCATCCTCTTCCAAGATTTGCAGCCATTGCTGAAAAGAAGACCCCGAAATCCGATCGCCCCCGATTCCCACGGCGATCGATTGCCCTAGCCCTGCCTGAGTCAGTTCCCAAGCGACTTCGTACGCCAAAGCTCCACTACGGCTTATAACTCCCACGTGCCCTGGCATATAAAAAGCAGGCGGATGGGTTCCTAGCAGAATTTGTCCTGGAACAATGATGCCTGGACAATTTGCCCCGACCACCAAAGTCTCGGTAATCTCAGCTTTGCGCACCAAAGACACCATATCTAGGGGCGGCACCCCTTCTGTGATGATAACGAGCTGGCGAATTCCGGCAGCGATCGCTTCTAGCGCCGCGTCTAAGACCTCGTAAGGTTTCACCAAGAGAATAGCGGTTTCCACCAAACCTCTCTGCGCCAGCGCCTGACCGACCATATCAAACACAGGAATACCGCAGATCATCTGCCCACCCCGCCCCGCACTTATACCCGCAACAATTTGGGTTCCATAGGTTGTCATGATGGGCACATAAACAGAACTGAGAGGTTCTGCAATACCCATCACCATTACCCGACTGTTGAATGTGAAATCCATGGCTAACGTGTCTTACGATCGAGAAAAGGAGAGTCTGAGATATAGGCGGGCGTGAAGCAGAAGGTATTCAGCAAAACCCCTTAAAGCTAAGCTCTGAATCGAGAGCTAGAGGGATTGAGTTCCCTAATGGGTTGAGCCTTCGTCAAGGCGACTGCTTGGTCAATGGCTCCATCTAGCCGCTCAACTACCGAAATACCCATCGGCATAAGGAGTTCTTGAGCCTGATAGAACTGAGCACCTACTAATCGCAGAACAAACACAGGGGAAGGCTGCGAAGAGTACCGCCTGATGTGGTTAGCAAACGTTTCGGCGATTTGAAGGCAGGAAATTGAACTGCCCACGAGGTTAATCAGCACCACCTTCAGCGATTTGTCTTGAGCCATGAGCGACAGACTTTGCTCGAAATGCTCAGCGAACGAAAGCTGCGGCAAACAGTATCGATAGGCTTCCCCTAAATCAACAAAGCTTGCTGCCTTGCCTCCAGCCTGCTTCAACAAATCTAGAGTGGTCATTATCAGGCCAGCGCCCGCAGAAATTATGCCTATGCTTCCATTAGATTCCACTTGCTTAAATCGACAGGTCAATCTTGAGGAAACAGATGCCTGAGCCTGATAGGCTTGGTCACGGCTGTTGGCGACCATAGATGCCAGATCGTCTTGGCGACCCAAGGCTGCATCGTTTATGGTTACCCTGCCGTCTAGCGCCATTAATTCACCTTCTGCCGTTACAGCCAAAGGATTGATTTCTAATAGGTCTAAATCTTGACGTACAAATAGCTGATACATTTTCTCAATCACAGCACTGACCGATTGAATTAAAGCTCCTTTAAGCCCCATTTTCAGGGCTAGGCGGCGTGCATAAAAAGAAGAAAATTCTTGATCGACGATAACTCGCTGAATATGCTCTAGCTTTGGTTCAGCGTCAAGTCCTCCGTGCTGAGAACCCAGCAGCAGCGGACGACGAGTTGCGCTGTCAAGCACGATCGCCAGATAGAATTCTAAGTCAGTTTCGTACTTCGGTTCTGCCAACAAAACCTCTGGATATTGACCCATGATGGGCAGGTGAAAAATGGCTTGGGCAGATGCTATTGCGTCAATGGTGTTTTCCGCTAACCGAATTCCGCTGATTCTGCTGCGTCCTGCCTTGTGAATCTGAGATTTCAGAACAACAGGGTAGGGAATCTTCAGCTCTTTGACATCGGCAGGTCGGGCAATTCTTTGAGAGGGCAGTACAGGAATGCCCATCTGGCGGAACAGCTCTTTGGTTTGATACTCTAACAAGTCCATTTCACACGCTCTAACTAACGAGGACAGAAACTCCAGCACATTGACAGATGTCTCAATCTGTAAGGATGTAAAACTCGGCTCATGGCATTAGCCTTGAGCCACAACTTAATCACAGTACAAGCGTAGAAGTCTGAAGGTGACTTCCTTAAGAATGAATATTCGTAGGTCTAAAGCCGTCGAACATTTCACCTTTCCCCTTGAAGTCGTAACAATACCTGGTTGAAAACGAGAGCGCCTAAAAAGAGGCAATGCTCCGCAACCGGGTTAAATGCCGAACACCCTGACTCTATTACCAGATCTAAAGGTCATCTATTGTCTCCTCAAAGTCTAATGCGATCGCGTACAGCATTTGCCCTGCCGATTTGGATAGAATCAGAGAAACAAATGACCCACACAAGCCTGAGGATACCGAAGCAAACCAGTTAAAAAAATTCTGATTCTTCAGTCTCCTCTCAGTGCCGACGGAGTTAGCTGACGGGCTAGGGTTGAGAGGTACCCTTTTTCAGGTTTCTAAAAAAGCGAAGTCGAGTAGCTGAATTCAGCTAAAACCTACCTTATCTTTTCCAGTTCCTTGAGAATGCGCCCCAAGTTATGGTTCCTCCGCTTTGAACCTCTCTTTCAACTGCTTATGACTCAATCTGTCTCAGTAAGTCTGGACAAGTCGGTTGATGAAGCAGGTGGAGATACGAATTCAAATTAGGCTGACTTTTTGCATTGACATAGCCAAAATTACCACTGGATTGAGGGTTAGTCAACTGGTTAAGACTTAATTTTCTCTGAGCATTGCTTATGAATAACGATCTTGCTTACAGATTTAAGTTAAAGATATGAGGAGGGTTGGCTCTCAAATAATCCTGATCGACAGTGAGGTTTTATGAAAATTGGTGTGCCTAAAGAGACGAAAGATCAAGAATTTCGAGTAGGGCTGAGTCCAAGCAGCGTCAGGGGTTTGACCGATCGCAATCATGCTGTCTACGTACAAACTTCCGCCGGATTGGGTGCAGGTTTTACAGATGCAGACTATTTGCAAGCCGGAGCAAAAATTGTTGATGATGCCGCTACTGCCTGGGATCAAGAGCTAGTTGTAAAAGTCAAGGAACCCTTACCCGAAGAGTATCATTTCATTCAAAAGAATCAGCTGCTTTTTACCTATTTACACTTAGCGGCTAACCGTCCCCTGACTGAAGCTCTGATTGGCTCAGGGGTGACGGCGATCGCCTACGAGACGGTGGAGCTGCCAAACCGGAGTCTGCCATTGCTCACGCCTATGAGTATCATTGCTGGACGGCTGTCTGTGCAGTTTGGGGCACGCTATCTTGAACGCCAGCAAGGGGGACGAGGGGTGCTGTTGGGAGGAGTGCCAGGAGTACAGCCCGGTAAGGTGGTCATTTTGGGGGGTGGCATTGTGGGCACTGAGGCAGCAAAGATGGCGGTAGGACTAGGTGCCCAAGTGCAAATATTAGATGTCAATTTAGAGCGATTGGCTTACTTGGAAACTCTGTTTGGCTCTAGGGTGGAGCTGCTTTATAGCACTACGTCTCAGGTGGAAGCCGTTGTTCCGAGGGCTGATCTCTTGATAGGAGCGGTGCTGGTGCCGGGTCGCAGAGCGCCGATTTTGGTAGGGCGATCGCTCGTTGAGCAGATGCGTCCGGGGTCAGTGATTGTAGATGTGGCAGTTGATCAGGGGGGCTGTATTGAAACCTTGCGCCCGACTTCTCATACAAACCCAACCTATGTCGAGGCGGGGGTGGTTCACTATGGCGTTCCTAATATGCCGGGTTCTGTGCCTTGGACGGCAACCCAAGCCCTCAATAACAGCACCTTTCCCTACGTGCTGAAGCTGGCAGATAAAGGGCTAGATGCTTTGGCGATCGATCCGGCTTTGGCTGGAGGGCTAAATGTTCAGGCTCACAAGCTAATCCATCCCGCAGTGCGGGAGGTGTTTCCTGATTTAGCGGGCTGAGCCAATGAAACGGTCGGGCGAACTCAAATTGGGCAAACTCAAACTGGAATGTGACCCTTACTACATATTTTTTCGTTAAATACTGTATTTTTGGCTACAAATTTGGACAAAATTAGCGACAATGGGACTATATCCTCAAGCAGTTGCTTGAGTCCTTCGACGCTTAATCGTAGAGGTAATCCCATGGTAGAAGCTGTTTGTACAATTCCTGTGCCTCAGACTGTCCAAGAGTTAGAGCTGGCAATCCGTCGTTATAAAACCAGCGACATCAGTGGTGCTGAGCTTTTCTGTCAATGGCAAGCCATTCGTGATGCGGCTTTGGCTTTAAGAGCTAAAGAATCCTGGGATGACTCGGTGGCAGGTGAAGAGAGCTACTGAAGTTTTTGGGCAGTGTTGGTACTCATGTAATGAATACCAACACCAAATTTTGAAAGGGATATGTGATGTATCCCTTTCAAAATTAATTTACGTTCCCAGAAAATCTCTACACCAGCAATTCGCCTGTTTCTTGGAGCTTGTGTAGACGGTTGTAGATGCCGCCGTGGTTGAGCAATTCAGCGTGATTGCCCACTTCAAGAATTCGACCATTATCGAGAACGACAATTTTGTCGGCTTCCCGAACGGTGCTGAGACGGTGGGCGATGATGATCGTGGTGCGAGTACCCAAGATACTGCGCATGGCTAACTGGATCGATCGCTCCGATTCATAGTCCAAGCTAGAGGTAGCTTCGTCAAACACCAGCACATCTGGATTCATCAGCAAGGCGCGGGCAATGCCTAGCCGCTGCCGCTGTCCGCCTGAGAGGCGTACGCCCCGCTCCCCAACAACTGTTTTGTAGCTCTTGGGCAGCAGCCGCACAAACTCATCGACTCTGGCAATTTCGCAAGCTTCCTGGATCTCTGCCATCGACACGTGCGGGTTGCCGTAGGTGAGGTTCTCTAGCAGCGTGCCGTTAAACACGTCTACTTCTTGGTGAACGATCGCCAGTCGCTTACGATAGCCCGTCACATCTAGCGATCGAATATCCTGACCGTCAATCAGGATTTTGCCCTGTTGTGGGTCAAAGTAGCGGAACAGAAGCTTGACCAGAGTAGACTTACCGGAACCCGATCGCCCCACCAGCGCCACGGTTTGATTGGGTTCAATCAGCAGATTAATATCTTGCAGGACAAGCCGCTTCTCGTCGTAGCCAAAGCTAAGGCGATCGAAATGGACTTTGCCTGTGAACTGGTAGTTGCGAACGGCTTCTGGTGAACCATCCAGACTTGCCGCATCTTTGCCGCTGGGTAGCGCCAAAAACTCATGCAGGCTTTTCATGGAGGCATAGCGACGGGCAAACACTTCCGCAAGTTGGCTAATCGGCTCTAGCTCAGCATATGCCATGCTGGATACCGTCAGCGTCGTGACAAAATGACCCAGAGAAATCTGTCCCCGCACCGTTGCCCAGAGCGTCAGCGCCAACACTGAAAATACCGACGACTCGACGACTAGCCGCTGCCAAGAAGCCAGCTTGGTATATCCCAGATGAATTCGGTAGTTGAGAAACCTAAACTGCCGTTCGATTCGTTTCTGCTGGCGCTTCAGCTCATAGGCTTCTGTCGCAAAAGCTTTTACCGTTTTGATGTTGGTAATGATTTCGGAAGTATGGCTTTCGGTATTTTCTTCGTATTTATCGAGTCTCTCTTCTTTCTGAATTAAGTGGAGCAGGTTTTTGATCGTGAAGCTGAGGATGAAAACAAAGGAGAGCAGAAAAAGAACTGCAATTCGCCATTCGATTAACAGAATAATTACAAAAATTCCCAGCACTCGAAAGATTTTGGGAATCATTTGTCCGGCAACTTCTGGGTATGTCCAAGTGTGGTTAGACAATCCACGCGCCACTCGCCCAGCGATGCGTCCAGGGTTGTTTTCATCATAGAATTCCAGCGGCAGAGTCAAGATTTTAGAAATGGCTTCCACTGAGTGATCGCGCCTTGTCCTAAAGGAAATATCCCAGTGAAACCATCCTCCTAGCCAGGGCTGAAGGGGGGCGCGAACGACCGTCGCGACAAAAATAATGGCAAGCAATATCATCAGCTCAAAATTGCGATCGCCTGCTTGTCTCAGCCATTGAGCCATTTGATCAATCCACTGCTGCAAGAAGGCATCTAGCTGTTGCCCTGACAAGACATTGAGCAGTTGCCCGATCGCGTAGGGAACCGCTAGATCGATAATTTCAAAGGAGCTACTCGCCGCGATACTCCAGATGGAAAGCGACCAGTACGATCGGTAATATTGCAAAATATCTAAAAGTTTTTGCATGATACTTTTTCCTTGCCGTTGGCATGGGGTAGATACAGGGTGAATAGGTGGACAAGATGAATAGATGGCGATCGTAGAAGCGCTAATATCTGGATGCTTGATGAATAACCGCGTGCCGATATGGGGCTGCTGGATTTATTGCGGGCTTTACGTCAAAGACAGATAGATTAAGACAACAGGATTGAAAAGCGATACAGAAGATTATAACTACGTATTGTAATACTAATGTAGTATGTTTGGGCAAGCGCAAGATATGAGAATGGCGATAAATAGATTACTGTGAAGAAGCAAACTGGTTTTACAGCTTTCCCTTGACCAAACAACGCCTCGATATTCTCCTGGTTGAACGTCATCTCTGTGAGTCTCGCCAACAGGCTCAGCGGCTGATTCAGGCTGGCGAAGTGCGGGTGAATCAGCAGTTGATCGATAAGGTCGGCACAGAGGTAGATAGCTTAGCTGAGATTGAGGTGAAACAGCGATCGCCCTTTGTTTCTAGAGGCGGTGAAAAGCTGGCGAAAGCGCTGGTGGAGTTTCAGGTTAAGGTGAGCGATCGCATCTGTTTAGATGGCGGCATTTCTACGGGCGGCTTTACGGACTGCTTGCTTCAGGCAGGCGCAAAGCAAGTGTATGGCGTTGACGTGGGCTACGGACAGGTCGCCTGGAGTTTACGCCAAGATCCGCGTGTGATACTCCGCGAACGCACCAATATTCGCTACTTGAAACCAGAGGAACTTTACGAGCCTACTCATGCTTACCCAGATCTGGGCGTGGTAGATGTGTCGTTCATCTCTCTAGTGAAAGTTTTGCCTGCGCTGTGGAACTTGCTGCAAGCGCCGCGCGAAATCGTGCTGCTGGTCAAACCTCAGTTTGAGGTGGGTCGGGAAAAAGTTGGGAAGAAGGGCGTGGTGCGAGATGCGAAGGATCAGGCGGGGGCGATCGCTCAAGTCCTTGAATCTGCCCAAACGCTCGGCTGGGGCTATAGTGGTTTAACTTGGTCGCCTCTCGTAGGTCCGGCTGGCAATATTGAGTATTTGCTCTGGCTCCAGATGGATAGTTCTGCTCTGGCTCCAGATCTAGCAGCCCTTGAAGCGATTGCACAATGTGCTCGACAGAATCTTAAAGAGCAGTAAATGCTTCCAAAAAATAGGGTATTTGTGGCATACGCCACAAATACCCTGACTCAAACCTACTCGAAACCTAAGACTATCCGCGCCAAACTATCTGCGAACGTGTATTCTTGCATCCATGCCAAAATCTCGAAAATAACGATTCCAGCGGTTGGCGGCATCGCGATCGCCAAAGGGGCCGACTTGAACGTGAGGGCCTCTCGGTTGGCTGGTCTGCTGCACCAACTGGGCAATGCCAAAGCCATCCCCCAAGCGGATGACCTGATTACTGATAGCCTCTAGCTCTCCTTGCTTCCCTGGAATCACCACAAAATAAGCTCGCCCACCGCTGAAGCCTTCAGCAGATCCGGTTCGCGGTGAGTCAATCTGACTGCTGCGGGCGGCGCTATTGGTTGGATTCTCCTGGGGTCTGCGAGAACCATCGACGCTGCCGTTAGCCCCTGGCGGCAGAGGCGGCGGGCTGGGAAACTGATCTAGCGTTGGCTGCCCTCCATTAAAGTTCACTTCTCTGGGTACTGCTTGTGAAGGCAATAATTCGGGTGAGGGCAACAGTTCAGGCGGCGGCAGATCAGGAGATGCCATTCTGGGCGATCGCGCCTGAACAGAAGGTGAAGACAAAAGAGGCTGACTAGCATCGGGCAATCCGGCGTTGGGCAATTCGGCATTAGATAATCCCGTGGGCAAGGGCAAAATTTTTGCGCCAATCCCTCTAGATGCCAGCAGCTCCACTTGCCGCTCGGCGCGATCGGAGTCATCAAACGTAGCAACCTGAATCACGCGCTGTCCCTGATACTCTTGAACCGTTGCATCGGAGGCAACGCGCTGTACCTGACTCAGCAATCTAGAGCTGCCGCCATTGACAACCACCATGTAGCGGCGATCGGACATTTGCTGCTCTTGAGGTTGTGCCAGAGATCGATCGATCGAATCAGGCTGTGAAGGCAGGGCAGTTTGTCCAGGAGGTGGAGGCGGTAAACCCTGTACAACATCTTGAGCAATCAAAACGTTGGCTCCCTCACGAGTCAGGAGCGGCTCAGCCCCAACCCGCCCAGCCCCAAGCCCCTGCGCCAGCCCTGCCACAAATCCACTGCACAACAAGGTTGCTATGGATAGATGCCAAGCGGGGTGTCTATAGTTATTCGATCGCAAATATTTGTCAGTCATTGCACGCTATTCCCCTACATATGGGGGTCAACGGAAGTCCGTAACGCTAAATCTAAATGTTGGCTGCAAGTCTAGCACAGGAATTTAAATCCTGAACGCGATTATCCAAAATTGTGCTTTCCCCAATTGTTTAGCTGAGTGCTAGCGTAGAATTTGGAAGAACTGTACTTTTCCAGCTTCAAATTCTGGTTTTCAAGATTCATGAGTAAAGTCGTTGTCGGACTTTCGGGTGGGGTAGATAGCTCAGTAGCGGCTGCGGCTCTGCATCAGCAGGGCTATGAGGTGGTGGGGCTGACTTTATGGCTGATGAAGGGTAAAGGTCAGTGCTGCTCTGAAGGCATGGTGGATGCTGCTCAGCTTTGCGAGGAATTGGGCGTGCCTCATCATGTTGTGGATACGCGGGAGCTGTTTGAGAAAAATATTGTGGACTACTTGGTCAGCGGCTACGGGGCGGGCATTACGCCGTTGCCATGTTCACAGTGTAATAAAGCCGTTAAATTTTCTCCCATGCTTCAGTATGCGCAGCAGGAGTTAGGCATCGATCGCATTGCCACCGGGCACTATGCTCAGATTGCCTATGACCCCACTACCGATCGCCATCAGTTGCGACGGGCGATCGATCGCCACAAGGATCAAACCTACTTTCTCTACGACCTGAGTCAGGAGATTTTAGCGCATACGCTGTTTCCTTTGGGTGGTCAAACCAAAGCTGAGACCCGCCAACAGGCGGCGAAGTTTGGGTTGCACACTGCCGAAAAACCAGAGAGCCAGGATTTATGCCTGATTGAAGCGCATGGATCGATGCGGGAATTTTTAGAGAAATATTTGGCTCCGAAGCAGGGCGATATTGTCGATGCGACGGGAAAGATCTTGGGGCAGCATGATGGTATTCACAACTACACGATCGGACAGCGCAAAGGGCTGGGCATTGCCGCCGCGCAGCCGCTTTACGTGGTGGCGATCGATGCCGCCAAAAATCAGGTGATTGTGGGCGATCGCACAGTTGCCCAAGCTTCAGAGCTGACCGTGCAGCGCGTCAACTGGGTGTCTATTGCCGCTCCCGTCGCCCCCATTCGAGCGGAGGTGCAGATTCGCTATCGTTCAGAAGCGGTGCCCTGTGCGGTAATTCCGTTAGCGAACGATCGTGCCAAGATTGTCTTAGACGATCCGCAGATCAGCATTACGCCGGGACAGGCAGCCGTCTGGTATGACGGGGATATCCTACTGGGGGGCGGCATTATTGAAACTGAGGCGTAAGCGTCTCCATAGCTCAGCTGCTCACAACCTAGCCGCTCATAGCTCAGCCGATCGAGTTTGTAAGTCCGTAATAGAAAACACGGTCTGAAAGCGGATGCCCTGCTCGGCATACAGCTCTGCGCCCCCCTGATGACGATCGACCAGCGCAATAATTTCGTTAACCTGGTAGCCTGCCTGACGGAGTCGATCGACCGCCTTCAGAGCAGACTGTCCAGTTGTGACGACATCCTCTAAAACGACAACTGGCGTATCGGGCGGCAGCGTCAGTCCCTCAATGTAAGCCTGGGTGCCATGCCCTTTGGCTTCTTTGCGAACAATCAGCGGGACGATCGCCCTACCCTCATAGACCCCGACCACGCTGGTGGCTGTCACCATCGGATCGGCTCCCAGGGTCAGCCCCGCTACCGCCTGGGTTTCGGCAGACAGCATAGACAGCAGAATACGACCCACGGCAACTCCGCCTTGGGGATGCAGCGTCACCTGCTTGCTATTGATGTAATAGGCGCTGCGTTGCCCTGATGAGAGAACGAAATCCCCCTCTTTGTAAGCCACCTGACAAAACAAATCGAGCAGATACTGACGCAAAGACGGCAAATCGGTTTGAACAACGAAGGTTAATGATTCAAGTTGAGCTGACATTGGGCAATCTAGATAAAGAGAGTGAAAGAACGGCTGATGTATTAGATCAAAATCTGAGAAAGAGACGATCGCGCTTCAATCTGACTCCCCTATACAGAAGCAGTCTACACTTGAGAAGTTATGTGCCAGCTTTCATCATAGATTCTATGATGAGTTAGAGCTTAAAAATCTTAGTTAAATCATTGACTCGTTGAGTGGAAGGTTTAACAATGGTGATGAACTTCTAGATAAGGATTTGGTCGATCGGGCAAGACATCAAGTTCAGAGTCTTTAGAAGGATAAGTAAACCATGTATATCGGCAGAAACATTGATAGAGATCAGGCAAAAACCGTCTGTAAACTGACAAACTCCACAAGTAAAAAGCTTGAACCTGTCTTGGCAAGCTTGACCTGCCCAAAGCTCAAAGGGCTTTTAGGTGCATTTATCCTTTCGGCTACTTCGATTGCTTGGGTCGGTGGCATGAGCAGCGCCGTGGCGCAAGAAGTGATTGACGATCGCCCCACCGTCATTGACCAGATCGAGGACGCATACTACACGTTCGATCAGCCTTTTTACTTCAACCGTAGATTTCCCCGTAACACGTTTTGGTTCTTGCTCTCATTTCCTGAAAATGAGATTGCGGGTGATGGACGAGTGAGCCACAAGCTCTATAACGAGCTAATGATGCAGCAAAACACGAGCGATCCAACCCTTCGCACGGCAGACCTTCCCACTCCTTTTACCAGCTCTCTCCAATCTGATGCCATCTTTACCGAAGAGCCTGTACCAGCAGCGCCCTTTGCCCCTTCTTTCCGACAGTCGCCCAGCGTTGCTCCCACCGTAATAGATTCGGGTGCGGATAGAACAGTACAGGAGGCTCCAGTCCCGGCTCTATGGTAAGGATCGCGTACAAAATGAAACTCAATAGTTTTTTGGAAGTGCCACGCGGAGTGCGACACTTCCAAAAAATTATTGCAGGTTAATTAATTTGTGATCCTAAGTCCATAGCCCTTGTTTCCTGAAGGGAAGATAAATACCCCTGTATGTAGTAGAACATGCGGGCATTGTGTTGTGAGCGAAAATAACCTGGTATTTTTGCTTGAGCTTCGTCATGCCCAAATCGCGTTCCGCCTGAGTTTTATCAAGCGGGATAAAAAACTATGGGAAAACCATAAAACCTAATGTTGCTGGGATTGCAGCAAACATAGGCGTAAAGCCAGATTTCAATTCTTATACCAATAGGACTTACGCAAGCCCTCTAGCTGTGGTGCATTTTTGTGGTGTGTGGTGGGCGCACCCCACCACACACCACAAAAATGCGTAAGTCCTAACCAATTTGAATTAGAACTACGACAGATCCCGGTACGGGCTTGGCATTGCCAAGCCCCTGCTGAGGTTCGATGTGCCCACAAATTCGTTTAAATCGGTATTACACGTCTTCAAACTATCCCTAAAATATTATTCAGCCCCCTTGACTCTCCATTCGACTGGAGAGTGCACTATAGAATTTAGTGAATAGAAAAGGGCTTTAAATCATGAATCTTCAGTTGACCGTTCCCAACATGGCGTGTTCTGCCTGTAGCGAGACTATTACTCAAGCCGTGAAAGCGATCGATTCTACGGCAACGATTGTGGCTGATCCGAAGACTAAGCTAGTGACCGTTGAGACACAGCAGTCCAAAACAGCCGTGAAAGCAGCGATCGTAGCAGCAGGCTACACCGTAGCAGAGTGACCGCTGTAAGCCGATCGCCACAAGCTGCAAGCCAGACACAAGAAGGAAATCATGGCAACCGAAAATGCAACTTTAAAGCTGCGGGGTATGAGTTGCGCCTCATGCGCACACAACATAGAGGAAGCGATTCAATCTATTCCGGACGTTAGCGCTAGCGTCAATTTTGGCGCAGAGCAGGCATCTGTCACCTATGACCCTGACAAAACCAGCCTCGCTGAAATTCAAGCGGCTGTTGATGCGGCAGGCTACTCTGCACAGCCGCTGCAAGAGGGCATCGTAGATGAGAGCGATAGAGAGCGGCAAGAAAGACAAGCCGAAAACCGTAGATTGACCCGTAAGATTTGGGTAGGCGGTGTTGTTAGCATCATTCTCGTGATCGGTTCCCTGCCTATGATGACGGGCTTGCCGATTCTGTTCATCCCCATGTGGCTGCATAATGCTTGGCTACAGTTATTTCTAACAACTCCAGTGCTGTTCTGGTGTGGCAGTTCTTTTTTCATCAACGCTTGGAAATCCCTCAAACGCCATACCGCAACGATGGATACTCTGGTGGCGATCGGTACGGGTACGGCTTACGTTTACTCTCTCTTCCCAACTTTTTCCCCTGATTGGTTCATCCGCCAAGGATTGAATCCAGATGTCTACTATGAATCTGCCTCAGCGATCGTCACGCTAATTTTGCTGGGACGCTTGCTAGAAAACCGCGCTAGGGGACAAACCTCTGAGGCAATGCGTAAATTGATCGGTCTACAGGCGAGAACAGCGCGCGTGATCCGCAACGGAAAAGACATAGATATCTCGATCGATGAAGTCGTTCTAAACGACATAATTCTTGTCCGTCCAGGCGAAAAAATTCCCGCAGATGGCGAAATTGTTGAGGGCGGCTCCACGATCGATGAAGCCATGGTTACAGGCGAAAGCTTAGCCGTGAAAAAGCAAGTTGGCGATGAGGTCATTGGAGCAACGATTAATAAAACGGGCAGCTTTAAGCTCCGCGTCACCCGCATAGGCAAAGACACTTTCTTGGCGCAAATCGTCAAGCTGGTGCAGCAGGCACAAGGCTCTAAAGCTCCTATCCAACGGCTTGCCGATCGCGTTACAGGCTGGTTTGTGCCTGTAGTTATAGCAATCGCGATCGCCACTTTTGTCATCTGGTACAACGTCATGGGGAACGTGACGATGGCGTTGATTACAACAGTTGGGGTACTAATTATTGCCTGCCCTTGTGCATTAGGTTTAGCAACACCTACATCCATTATGGTGGGAACCGGGAAAGGAGCAGAGAATGGGATTTTGATTAAGGCAGCCGAAAGTCTGGAACAGGCTCATAAACTCCAAACGATCGTTTTAGATAAAACGGGAACGATTACTCAAGGTAAACCGACTGTAACCGATTTTATAACGGTCAGAGGAACAGCAAATGGCAACGAGTTAAGGCTTCTGAGCCTTGCTGCTGCTGTAGAACGAAACTCAGAGCATCCCTTGGCTGAAGCAGTCGTGCAGTATGCTCAAGCTCAGGGCGCAGAATTAGCCAGCGTAGAAGATTTTGAGGCGATCGCGGGTAGTGGCGTTCAAGGCTATGTTTCTAACCCAACTTTTGGTCAAGCTTCTCATCAGCTTGTGCAGATTGGAACATATCGCTGGATGCATGAACTAGGGATTGAGACTGAGGTTCAGCTCCAGTGGGAGTCGTTGGAAGCGATCGGCAAAACTGTGATCTGGGTAGCGGTCAACGGCAAAGTAGAAAGCATCATGGGTATCTCAGATGCCGTCAAACCCTCCTCGGCGGCTGCCATTCGCACCCTGCAAAAGCTAGGACTAGAGGTTGTGATGCTGACAGGCGACAACCTCCGCACGGCCGAGGTGATCGCGCGAGAAGTGGGAATTCGTCGCGTTATGGCAGAAGTTCGCCCCGATCAAAAGGCAGCTCAGATTGCAGCGCTACAGGCAGAGGGGAAACGAGTTGCAATGGTGGGAGACGGCATTAATGATGCACCTGCCTTAGCGCAAGCTGACGTAGGTTTGGCGATCGGTACCGGAACAGACGTAGCCATTGCCGCCAGCGATATCACGTTAATTTCAGGTGATTTGAATGGTATCGTTACTGCAATTCAGCTTTCCCGCGCCACCTTGCGAAACATTCGACAAAACCTGTTCTTTGCGTTTATCTATAACGTGGCAGGAATTCCAATTGCGGCAGGAATTCTCTATCCTATTTCCGGCTGGTTACTCAGTCCTGTGGTCGCTGGAGCTGCAATGGCGCTTAGCTCAGTCTCAGTTGTAACCAATGCTCTACGATTGCGAAATTTCAAGCCCAAAGCCTTATTTTAGAAGGGATGATGATGAAAAAGGCAACACTTTTAGGAACATTGGCAGGCTTTGGGTTTTTGCTGGGAGTGCTTCCAGGTGCGATCGCATCTGAGATACCCGGATACCCGATTCAGAGAGCATCTGAAACGACGGGTCAGTTCCAGCGAATTGAACAGTCTTTGGGCAACAAAGTTGCTGTGACGCTGGGTGGAGTTGGGTTAATGGGCTTAGAACTTTGGTGGTTTTTGTTCAGCAAACCTAAGTCTCAGAAAGCTACTTCAGCAGATGACATTTAAGAAGTTGCTATCACCGTAGATGGCGGCTATGAAATATCCCCGTCCTAGCTGTCTTGGCGGTTGCCATAGTTCAGCCGGGTTAATCTGTGCGGCTGAAAGTTCGATCGCAAAGATCTATCCGATGAGGAATGTTACTCTACCAATGTCGGACGTAAAGACTGCCGCGCCCGAATGTCTTCTAGCTTGGCATCGGGGATAGCATGAATGAGCTGTCGTGTGTAGTCGCGGGTGGGATGATTGTAGACCGTTTCAGCCGCGCCGATTTCCTCAATTTTGCCTTGGTTCATTACCATAATGCGATCGCTGACAAATTTCACAACGCTTAAATCATGGGAAATGAAAATATAAGTCAAGCCGAAGTCTTGTTGCAAATCCTTGAGCAGGTTCAAGACCTGTGCCTGCACTGACACATCTAATGCCGACACCGACTCATCGCAGATAATGAACCGAGGGTTACAGGTGAGCGTCCGGGCAATGCAGATGCGCTGCTGCTGACCACCTGAAAATTCGTGGGGCATCCGGTTCATGACGCTGCCGTCAAGTCCAACCCTCTCCAAGAGAGCGATCGCCTTTTGTCGTCGCTGCTCGGTCGAACCGCCAATATTGTGAATCACCATGGGTTCAACCAGAGCTGAGCCGATCGTTTGGCGCGGGTCCATGGAGCCGTAGGGGTTTTGAAAGACAATCTGCATTTCTTGGCGCAGTTGGCGCAGTTCGGCGTTGCCCAATTGAAACACCGATTTGCCATCGAACTTAACCTCGCCGGAGGTGGGTTCGATCAGCCTTAATAGGACGCGGCTTAAGGTAGACTTGCCACAGCCCGATTCGCCTACCAGACCGAGAGTTTCACCAGGATAGACTTCAAAGCTGACATCATCGACGGCATTGAAGCTGCTCTTGCGTCCCAGAAATCCTGTGCGAATCGGATAGCTTTTGGTGAGATGGCTGACGGATAGCAAAGGCGCTTGTTGAAGAAGTTGCTGCGATCGCCTCCTCTCATCTTCTAGTGAAATTGGCGCAAAGCGAGGATTTTCCGACACTACGCTGAGGGGTTGAGAAATAAGCTGCTCCTGTCCCTCTGCGTCAGTGCTGATTTGCATAAAGTCCGAGACGGTGGGCAATCGCCGAATGTGCTGTTCTGGGCGAGGGCGACAGTTGAGTAAGCCAAGCGTGTAGGGGTGCTGAGCATGGGCAAACAGATCGTACACTGGGGCAATTTCCATGACCCGACCGCGATACAAAACTACAACGCGATCGGCAATTTCAGAAACCACGCCCATGTCGTGAGTAATGAATAGAATTGCCATGTTGCGGCGATCGCGGATTTCCCGCAGCAATTCCAAAATTGTTGCCTGGATGGTCACATCTAGAGCGGTTGTCGGTTCATCGGCAATCAAGAGTGCTGGGTTCCCACTCAGCGACATGGCAATCATCACCCGCTGAATCTGTCCACCCGAAAGCTGATGCGGATAGCGCTCCATCATTCCTTCGGGATCGGGAAGCTGTACCTCTCGAAAGAGATCGATGGCTTGCCCGTAAGCCGCTTCCTGAGACAAGTCAGCATGGAGACGAATCGCCTCTATTACCTGGTTGCCGCAGGTGTAGACCGGATTTAGAGAACTCATGGGTTCCTGAAAAATCATGGCGATTTGCCCCCCTCGATAGGCGCGCCGCTGGTCAGGCGTGAGGCTGAATAGATTTACAGGTGCGCGATCGGCAGCTTTGAACCAAATCTCGCCCTGCACCGTTGCCGAAGTCGCCAGCAATCCCATAGTCGCCAAGGAAGTCACCGACTTTCCCGAACCTGATTCGCCTACCACACACACTGTCTCTCCTGGCATCACGTTTAGGGAAATCTCTCTGACCGCCTGAACGGTGCGATCGTCTTGGGTAAACGCAACAGACAGATGACGAATATCGAGAATGGGGGAAGTCATAAACGGATGGAGGCAGTTAGCAACAGTTTAGCGGTGACAGTATTGTAGGGGGAGATTCCCAAATTCACCTAGCGTTTAGGCTCTGATGGCTTAATCCGAGGGAATCCTTCGCCCGATCGCTCCGCGCTTTGGATCAGTTTCAAAATCAATCACAGGCCCTAGAGGCACGATGCCTAGCGGATTTACCTTAGGATGGCTTCTGTAGTAATGCTGCTTGATGTGATCAAGATTGCAGGTTTCTTTGATGCCGGGGTACTGATAGATTTCTCGCAGGTAGCCCCACAGATTGGGATAGTCAACGATGCGACGAAGATTGCATTTGAAATGGACATAGTAGACGGCATCAAAGCGTAGCAGCGTTGTGAATAGACAAATATCGGCTTCAGTCAAGCGATCGCCACAGAGAAATCTTTGCTGACTTAAAATCTTCTCCCAATGATCTAGCGCTTCAAACAGCTCAGTCACTGCCTCTTCGTAAGCGGATTGAGTTGTGGCAAATCCAGCACGGTATACGCCGTTGTTAATAGGTGTGTAGATGGTATCAATTGCTCGATCGATAGTTTCGCGCAGTTTCCTAGGATACAGATCAAGACTGTTTGTGGCGATCGCCTCACACTCAATATCGAACATGCGAATGATTTCGCGAGATTCGTTATTAACGATCGCCTGGGTTTGCTTATCCCACAGAATGGGTACCGTGACGCGTCCAGTATAGTTTGCCTCTGCCTGAACGTAAGTTTCCCATAGAAAACTAGCATTGTTTACCGTATCGGGAATGCATCCAGGTGCATCTGAAAACTGCCAGCCGCGATCGCCCATGACCGGATCGACAATAGATACAGAAACTGCTTCTGTAAGCCCTTTGAGCTGCTGCATGATCAGAGTTCGGTGTGCCCAAGGACAGGCAAGAGAAACGTAGAGATGATAGCGAGCGCTTTCTGCCTTAAATCCACTCGACCCATCAGCAGTAATTGAGCTGCGAAACGTTGTCGAAGGGCGCACAAACCGACCCTTTTCATCTTCCTGTTCGCGCTCTGACACCCACTTGCCAGACATCAACATTCCTAACGCCATATTTCTTCTCCTGATCAGCCCAACCTTAATAAAGTAACGAACAGAGGAGTCAATTAGCTCTACCGAATGGTCAAATAAGCAAATAGGTAAACAAAATCAGAGCGCCATTGGCGCTTCGTATATGGCTGTCGCCAGTACAACCGATCTACAGGAGGGGCTTAGCATTGCAATCCCCTACCCCAAGAATTACATCTTGTTAAATCCATGTTCCTGAGGACATTTAGGGTGGGCGTGAAGCGCCCACCCTAAATGTCCCCGTCCTAACCGCCTTGGCGATTGCCATAACTCCACAAGCCTCTAAGAAACCCAGGCTTTTGTTCAATCCAAAATTTCTTTACTCATAATCCTGCTGAATCCTGCCCACTCCTGTGCCGGGGTAATAATTCTCCAAAATTTGCTCATAGGTATAGCCTTTTTCTGCAAGCCCCAAGGCTCCTAACTGGCTCATTCCTTTGCCCTGAAAAGCTTCTGCCACAATGTCATCTGATGCCGCATACAGCGACTCAACTACACCGCCCCGGTAGCTGACGAATTCACCTGCCGTCGCGTCCACCGCTCGATTGGTCGCATCCGCTTCTTTAGCAAGACCGCTGTACACCTGAAAATACTCGTCATCACCTAGCTGATAGAGCGAGTTGACGGGTTTAAAGTGGTAGGTCAGCGCGTAAGAGCGAGCTGCCACAGCCTGAGCTTTAAGCGCTTCCATCGGCCAGCTTGGAGACACTTCGCTAGCTACAACGCTGTAGAGATACTGCTTGAGGCTAACGAAATTTACGCCCCACAGATGGCTGCCGTTAGCGGCAAGCAGCAGCCGTCCCCGATAAGTCCGATCGCCTAGCGTAAAAGTGCCCCCTGGAGGGGGTTCAATCCAGACAGGGGAAGACAACTCCTGAGCGGCAAGGCTGATAGATGCCCCATTTGCTTGAGCCTTGTAGGCTTCTTCAGCAGCGAGACTGCCTAAGTGCTGACCGTTTTGGTCAACTAGCTCCGCGTCAGTAGAAACGTTCAGGGTAAGGGCAGAAACCCCTTTGGCGATCGCCACCCGCATTTCAATCAAAGAATCGACCGAAGACAGAGAAGCCTCAAATGCCGCTTTTGCCCGCTGATTCATAGCCTGTTGTTCTGGCGTCAGCAATGGCTTTGTAGGGGAAGCCTCGGCTTTAGGGCTGAGTGAAGTAGACGGAGTGGTTGGAGGAGACGGAGAAGTTTTAGGGGAAACAGAAGCGGTCGCTGTCCCAGAGATTTTGGACGCGATCGGTGTTTTGGAGGCAATGGGGGCAACAGGCGCGCTGTTTGCAGGTGAAGCGCTAGCGGTTGCCGTAGCCGTTGGAGCAGACTGCCGACTCAGCATTTGAGATTGCCCACCCAAAAGTACGCCTCCAAGAGACAACGCTCCTAGCAGCAGAAAAACCCAGGGACGCTGCTTCAGCAGTTTAAAAATGGACGATCCTTTCATTTCGATAGAGTTTAAGCATCAGGAATGGGTGACGTGTGCAGAGTGATTTTCATCCTTAACAGTATCTTCACTCACAGCAGAGACATCAGATCTTTGTATAGCTATAGACAGCTTCATCTATTCTTTACATTTCCTCCAGAATTTAGGGAGTTACAGGTCGATATGTTACAGTTCGCAACATATAATATGAGAATCAATTCAAAGGACAGTAGCGTTACATGCGGGTTGCGATCGCTGGAGGCGGGTTAGCCGGACTAACCTGTGCAAAGTACCTTGTGGATGCCGGACACACGCCGATTGTCCTGGAAAGTCGAGATGTCTTGGGCGGTCTGGTTGCTGCCTGGAAAGACGAGGAAGGAGACTGGTATGAAACTGGACTCCACGCTTTTTTTGGCGCCTATCCCAATATGCTGCAACTCATGAAAGAGCTGGGTATTGAGGATCGGCTGCAATGGAAACAGCACACGCTAATTTTTAACCAACCTGAGAAACCTGGCACCTATTCACGGTTTGATGTGCCGGATATCCCGGCTCCTTTCAACGTGATAGCGTCGATCGTTAACAACAACGATATGCTGACCTGGGAGCAAAAAATTCGATTTGCGATCGGTCTGCTGCCTGCGATCGTCCGGGGTCAGAAGTACGTCGAAGACATGGACAAGTACAGCTTCTCGGAATGGTTGCAGCGGCAGGGCGTAGGCGAACGGGTCTCCAGCGATGTGTTTATTGCCGCCTGCAAAGCTTTAACATTTATCAACCCTGAGGAAGTGTCTTCAACCATCCTGCTGACAGCACTGAACCGTTTTTTGCAGGAGCGCTACGGCTCCAAGATTGCCTTCCTGGACGGTTCACCCACAGAGCGCCTGTGTCAGCCGATCGTCGATTACTTTACAGAAAGAGGCGGTGAGGTGCGGATGAATGCTCCGCTGAAGCAAATTGTGCTGAATGAAGACGGCACAGTAAAGCATTTCCTGATTCGAGGACTGGAGGGCGCTGCGGATGAAATCCTCACTGCCGATATCTACGTCTCAGCCATGTCAGTAGACGTCATGAAAGTGCTGACTCCTGAACCCTGGAAGCAGATGGATCTGTTCAAAAAACTGGAGGGCTTGGAGGGCGTTCCGGTGATTAACTTGCATCTCTGGTTCGATCGCAAGTTCACAGACATCGATCAGCTTTTGTTTTCTCGCTCAGATCTGCTTAGCGTCTATGCTGATATGAGCATCACCTGCAAAGCCTATGAAGACCCCGATCGCTCTATGCTAGAGCTAGTGCTTGCCCCAGCAAAAGACTGGATCGACAAGTCCGATGAGGAAATCATTGCGGCAACGATGAAAGAGCTAGAGCGACTATTTCCGCAGCACCTTTGCGGCGAGAATCCAGTTAAGCTCCGAAAGTCTAAGGTCGTGAAGACGCCTCGATCGGTTTACACGGCTTCTCCGGGTCGTCAGGCTTACCGACCGACTCAAGAAACCCCGATCGCTAATTTCTTTTTGGCGGGCAGCTATACCTTGCAGCGCTATCTAGGCAGCATGGAGGGAGCAGTGCTATCTGGAAAAATGGCGGCCGAGGCGATCAGCCGTCAGTCAATTGGCTCTGTTTCTACCCCCAAGGACTTGCAAACTGTGGCTTGAACCTTTACTTTTACCTATGAAATCGCCAAATCTAGCGGTTAGCTGCTTAATAAATGCCGTTTCGTGGCACTGCCATAGGAGAATAACTGATAGCTGTTTGCTCCGAAGTAATAGCTCCGAAGTTAAACCCTCAGCGTCAATGTAATGCTGCAACTGCCTGAATCACCCCACGCCACCCCTCTAATTTCCTTGGACAATGCCTACGAACTCTGTCGTCAAGTGACGGCAGAGTATTCCAAGACGTTTTATCTCGGTACTCTGCTGATGTCAGAGGAAAAGCGTCGAGCGGTTTGGGCAATCTATGTTTGGTGCCGTCGTACTGATGAGTTAGTCGATGGCCCTCACTCTGCCGAAACAACCAATGCTACGTTGGATCAATGGGAAGGGACTCTAGAGTCTGTCTTTGCCGGACATGCCATTGATGACGCGGATGTGGCATTGATTGACACCCTAGAGCGATTTCCTATCGACATTCAGCCCTTCCGCGACATGATCGCCGGACAGCGAATGGACTTGTACCGATCGCGCTATGAAACTTTTGAAGAGCTGGAGCTTTACTGCTACAGGGTTGCTGGAACGGTGGGTCTAATGACGACGCCAGTCATGGGAGTAGACACCAGCCGGGGCACGGCTCCCTGGGATCAAGCCCATCCAACGGTGAATCCAGAGGCTAAAGCGATCGCCTTGGGCATTGCCAATCAGCTCACCAACATCCTGCGCGACGTGGGGGAGGATGCTCGTCGAGGTCGAATTTATCTGCCGCTTGAGGATCTAGAGCAATTTAAGTACTCCGAAAAAGATCTGTTTAATGGTGTAGTGGACGATCGCTGGCAGGCACTCATGAAGTTTCAAATTCAGCGGGCTCGTCAGTTCTTCAACGAAGCCGAGTTGGGAGTCAGGCTACTCAGCCCAGATGCCCGCTTTCCCGTCTGGTCGGCGCTAATGCTCTATCGCGGCATTTTGGACGTGATAGAGAAAAATCAGTATGATGTGTTTCGCAAGCGAGCCTATGTGCCAAACTGGCGAAAGTTCCTGTATTTGCCGATAGCAAAGTTAAAATCGGAAGTTCTCTAGCGCAAGGGCACAGGCAAGGTCTAGATGGCGTGCTGCTTCAAGTCGCTGAGCGCCGCGTATTCAATGGCGGCAGCATGGGTGGCTTCTAGCACCACAGGCGGAGCCATTCCTGCCTCAAAAGCCTCTTGCCAGCGCGAGGCGCAAAGACACCAGCGATCGCCCGGTTTTAGCCCTGGAAAGCTATACATCGGCATTGGTGTGGTCAAATCATTGCCGCGCGACTTGCTAAAGGCTAGAAATTCTGCTGTCACCTGAGCGCAGACAATATGCATCCCGACATCTCCGGCACCCGTGCTGCAATATCCGTCACGGTAAAATCCGGTCATAGGGTCGGTGCAGCAGCACTCTAGCGTTCCACCCAAAACGTTTTTAGCTTGAGACATATCTTCTCCATACTGTAAAAGTTCAGCTAAACAGGCAAAAAGCTAGCGCCCCTCGACCTCACAGAGATGAGTTTACATCCGCAGAGAGTTCAGGAGGCGCTAATTTTAGATAGGTCGCAACTTAGAACAAGCCCAGCGTCAGCGCCTTGTCGATCGGCATCACAGCGCCAATTCCTAACCACAGGGTAACTACCGTACCAAACAGGAAAACGGCTGTTGCCACAGGACGGCGGAAAGGGTTTTGAAACTTGTTGACGTTCTCAATGAAGGGAACCAGAATCAAACCCAGAGGTACGGCACCCATGCAGGCAACGCCCAACAGCTTGTTAGGCAAAACGCGCAAGATGTTGAACACAGGATACAAATACCACTCAGGCAAGATTTCGAGCGGTGTTGCAAAGGGGTTTGCAGGTTCACCCACCATGGACGGATCAAGTACGGCGAGAGACACGCAGCAAGCGATCGTGCCCAGAATCACAACTGGGAAAATGTAAAGCAAGTCGTTAGGCCAGGCAGGTTCACCGTAGTAGTTGTGACCCATACCGTTCTTCAGCTTCTCTCGCAGAATCGGATCTGCGAGGTCTGGCTTCTTAATTGTTGCCATGAGGGAGTGCTCTCCTTAAGTTATTTAAATTGAAGCGGTTTGCAGAGAACCAGGTTCAAAGGATCAGGCTACAAAGAACCCCATTACAAGGGACCAGAAATGCCCTGCTTGCGGATCATCAGGAAGTGCAGCAGCATGAACACCGCAATCAGCCAAGGCAAGACGAAGGTGTGAGCGCTGTAGTAGCGAGTTAGAGTGGCTTGACCCACGCTAGCACCGCCCCGCAGCATGTCGGAAATCAAAACGCCTACCACAGGAATCGCCTCAGGCACACCGGATACGATTTTCACCGCCCAGTAGCCGACCTGATCCCAGGGCAGTGAATATCCCGTTACACCGAAGGACACCGTGATTACTGCTAGCACAACGCCAGTCACCCAGGTCAACTCACGAGGCTTCTTGAATCCACCCGTCAGATAGACACGGAAAACGTGCAGGATCATCATCAAAACCATCATGCTGGCAGACCAGCGATGAATGGAGCGAATCAGCCAGCCGAAGCTGACATCGTTCATGATGTACTGCACAGAAGTAAAGGCTTCAGCTACAGTCGGTCTGTAGTAAAAAGTCATTGCAAATCCAGTGGCGAACTGGATGATGAAGCAAGTTAAGGTAATGCCCCCCAGACAATAGAAAATGTTGACATGGGGAGGAACATACTTGCTGCTGATATCATCAGCGAGCGCCTGAATCTCAAGACGCTCATCAAACCACTTGAAGGTTTTTGAGTCAGTAACTTGTTTTGTAAACATGAAACGAGAGTTCCAGGGGGGTATTATGACTGTCAATAAATGTAACACAGCTCTCAGGTGAATTGCACTGTGCAAGGCTCTGTAAAGCCAGGTTTGAGCGGATCTTAATGATCTCCTCAACTCACTCTTGCAGATGCTGCTACCGCACTTTTCCGCATTCACCCTATAGCCAGGAAGCCAGACTCACTTTAAGATCTGTACTATGAGAAATCGGATTTTTAGATCTGTCCTGCTGCTCGTGCTTTCGGTAAGTCTGGCAATGAGTTTGGCGATGGGCGTGTTAAGTTCGCCCGCGCTGGCGCTGACGGAAGAGCAGCGGCTTTTAAGTGAAGTTTGGCGAATTGTCGATCGCGCTTATGTAGACAGCACGTTTAACCATCAAAACTGGTGGCTGGTGCGGCAAAAGGCTTTGCAGCAGCCGATTAATAATCGTGAGCAGACCTATGGCGCGATTCAGAAAATGCTGGCGAGTCTGGATGATCCCTTCACCCGGTTGCTCAAGCCCGATCAGTATCGCAGTCTCCAAACCAACACGGCTGGAGAGCTAACGGGCGTGGGTTTGCAAATTACGCAGGACAACCCCAACAGCGAGTTGCGTGTCATTGCGCCGATTGAAGGATCGCCCGCCGAGAAAGCTGGAATTAAACCCCGCGATCGCATTCTCAAGATCAACGGGTATCCCACGACCAAGCTTTCCCTGGACGAAGCTGCCGAACGAATGCGGGGTGTCACAGGCAGCAAAGTAACGCTAACTATTGCGCCTGAAGAGTTTCAAGACGCCGATCGTCCTTCACCTCAAGTTCAGGACATCACTTTGGTACGCGATCGTATCAGTCTTAATCCGGTGTACGCTGACCTGCGCACCCAAGATGACGGGACACAAATTGGCTATATTCGCCTGAGTCAGTTCAATGCAAATGCCAGTGCCGAGGTGGGAAGCGCCATCAAGCATTTGGAGTCTCAAGGAGCAAATGCCTACGTGCTAGACCTCCGCAGCAATCCGGGTGGGCTGTTGCAGTCGGGGATTGAGATTGCACGGCTTTGGCTGGGGGAAGGGACTGTGGTTTATACCGTCAACCGCAACGGCATCCAGGACAGTTTTGAAGCAAGCGGTGCCGCTCTCACAGACGACCCGCTTGTGGTGCTGGTCAACCAGGGAACCGCCAGCGCTAGCGAGATTCTGGCGGGTGCGCTGCAAGACAACGGACGAGCGCAGCTCATTGGCGAACGTACCTTCGGCAAGGGCTTGATTCAATCCCTGTTCAACCTATCAGATGGCTCTGGCTTGGCGGTGACGATCGCCAAATACGAAACTCCCAATCACCATGACATCAACCGTCAGGGCATTGCACCTGATGTGGAGGTTTCGCTTGACCCCATTACGCGAGATGAATTGGCAACTGCTACCGATCGCCAGTATCAAACTGCCGTTGAGGTGCTGACTCAGGGAGCCGTAGTCGCTGGTGCAGCCTAGCGCGGGACGAACCTACCAAGATCCCTTACATGGGGCAATCACGCTAGATTTTGGCGATCCTGTAGAGGCGCTGCTGATTCGGCTGATTGATACACCGCCCTTCCAGCGACTGCGCCGAATTCGCCAGCTTGGTCCTGCCAGTCTGACCTTCCACGGCGCTGAGTCGTCACGGTTTACCCACTCTTTGGGCGTGATGGCGATCGCTCGACGGGCATTCGATCGGATTGCTCAAAAATATCCTGAACTGCGGGGTTATAGAGCCGTGGTTCTTTGTGCGGCTTTGCTGCACGACATTGGGCATGGACCTTTCAGCCATACCTGCGAAGAGATTTTTGGCAACCATCACGAGCATTGGACAGAGCGCATTCTGCAAGAGTCTGCTCCGGTGCGAATGCTGCTAGATGAATTTGACCCCGATCTGCTAGAGCAAATGCGGCTGGTTTACCACAAAAGTCATCCTGTGCCGTTGGTTTGGCAGCTTGTCACCAGTCAATTAGACTGCGATCGCCTAGATTACCTGATGCGAGACAGCTACTTTACAGGGGCATCCTACGGCAAGCTAGATCTCGATCGCATCTTGATGGCAATGGATTACGATGCGCTGACTCAACAGCTTGTGGTGGCTAAAAAGGGCATGGCGGCGATCGAGCATTACCTGATTGTTCGTTACTTTATGTATGCTCAAATTTACAACCATCCCAAAAATCTGGCGGCTTCCTGGGTGCTAGAAAGCGCATTCCGTCGTGCCAAAGAGCTTTTGGCGCTGCATCACCTCTCTGCCGATGACACGATGACGGCATGGCTTCAGCAAGACTGTAATCAGCTGCTGCTCAGCCAATATCTGGAGGCTAATGATGGCGTGTTCATGTATCACCTTCAAAGGTGGCAGCACTGTTCCGATCCCGTTCTTGCCGATCTTTGCCGCCGCTTTCTGGATCGAGACTTGCCCAAAGCTTTCGAGGTGACTGAATTAGATAGCGATCGCCAACAGCAACTTTTGCAGGCTGTTCTATCGACGCAGAGCCAGTCTGAATACGGCACTGCATACTACACGGGGCTGAGAACTACCTGGAGCCGAGGTTATACGCTTTATCAGCGAGGCATTAAGCTACAGATTGGCTCTGGCTTGCGAGAAATTAGCGAACTTTCTCCCTTAGTCAAAACCTTGACACAGCCCTGGCAGAGGAGTTGGCTAATCTACCCGCGAGAAGTTGATTTGGCAGAGATATTGGGAGAAGTAAAAGATTGAAGCGATCGCCCGGATAGGAGTAGGCGATCGATTAGCTTTTGTCAGAGAACCTGAGTCTATCTGTCACGCCTTAGAGGATGTTTGCAAAGTGGTCGGCTGTGATTTTAGGCACCTGTTGATCCCCCTGCCCCCCTTAAAAAGAGGGAAAATGAATTCAAAGTCCCCTTTTTTAAGGGGGATTGAAGGGGATGTGAAACGTTTCGCTACCAATAGTTGGACTTTTCAAACATCCTCTTCGGTCGATCAACGCGTCGGTAGTCCTCAAAATGTAATGATTCCGTTGGTAATGCTCCGCCACAGCAACAGAAATCATTACAGGAATGCTGCTGACAAATGCATCCTTAGACGAAGTAATTGCCAACTGACAGAGACGCTTTTTTGATATCTCCTGCCTTGAACTGAATACCCGTCACATCTGCAACCAAGTCAAGTCTCGTAGCGAATGCAGCCTTGGTATCATTGACAGACAGATAGGTGCGGCTGCCAAACTTAAAGAACAGTGCCTCATCTCCCTTGAGGGACTGTCTGCCTCGCTTGCTGGCGCTCTTGTCGGCGTAGGCGAGTTTAGTCGCTTCTGTCAGGTTTCTCGCTTTAATTGTACCCGCGTAGGACAACCCCTTGGGTCGCTGGGACGTGTTGAGGTTGTTGTCAAAGTCGAGCTGAAAGCGATCGCCTTGAGCAAACTTGAAGTCAGTCACCTTAGTCAGCTTGCTGACCGTAGAGCTTTTCAGGGCGGCAGCTTTGCTAATGCCAGAAAAGGTAAATTTGTCACCTCCTGCATTTCCTATTATGGTGGCTCCGCCGCCTCCAATAATAGTGTCACTACCCGGTGTGCCTCTTATGACTCCGCCTGCTGCTCCAGTCCCGCTGCCTGTAATTAAGAGACCATCGCTAAAATTGCCAGGTAATGGAGTACCATCTGAGGCTGTGACTTTGAAGTTGCCAACTTCATGAATATTCGTCGCTGCGCCCGTTGAAGCTGCAAAACCAAACTTGAGCGTAGAAGGGAGAGGTCCGTTTCCGGCTGCAATGACATCAAAAGCATCGATCGGCTTCTCTCCAGCATCTAAAAAATCGCCATCATTGTTCAAATCAATCTGAACTGTGAGCAAGCCTGTGGGAGTCAAATCGACTTGAGCCTGTTTACGAGAGTTCGCGCGAGTTGCCTGCGGGCTAGGGTTATCCAGGCTCACCGGTAGACTCGTCGGGGTTCCCGTTAAATATCTATAGCCAGTTGCTTCACTACCCCGAACTGCAATGGCATCAGGGGTTGTGCCTGGACCTAAAATCCGCCCTTCCTGGGCTGCTGAATAGTTGCCAAATTCATCAAATCCGACCCCCAAATATCCGCCAGCAATTCCCGCGGTAGTGGCGTCTTGTGCATAGCCTAACGAACCGCCAAAACCACCGGGCTTTGTGGGTGACTGTGCACCATCGATTAAGAAAAATCCAATACCATCGCCTCCGTTCGCTCCACCTGTTGATCCACTTGATCCACCGTAGGAGAAGAAGTCGAAGGTAATTGACAGCCCTTGAGTCCTGTCAACAGGAGTAGTGTAGAGGGCAAAAGATGCCTGGTTGATTTTAGCATCTGTTAACTTCAGGATGTCAGTATCTGCCATGGTTTAGCTGTTTGTAAAGGTTGGAATGAAATTGAGGTAGAGGCACGTCGGCTTGAAGATTTCGCCCAAACTATTGGCTCAAACTGCTAGTGCCGCAAGTTGATGAGAATTCATCTACAGCACTTAACAGACACGCCATTATGAAGATGAGTTAGGTAACCTCAGCCGCTGAAGCAATTAAACAAAGAAAAGTCTTCCAGGAATGAATGCTTTTTGCCTGACAGCCAAGCGCTTCAAATGCGCTTCAAATAGCTATTGCTATGAAGAATGGAGAACAGGCTGTCAGGGTGCGTGATCGAGTCATTGTTGACTACGCCGTTATTAAAATTGATACAAGTTTTCAGCACTTTCAATGAATATCTCCTCATGCACTCCTAGGTAGACACACCGCTCAATTGCGCTAATCAAGTAATCTAGGGCGATCGCTCTCAAAAGCTGAGCCGCTGAGCCACTGTGCATCCAACCTCTGCTTTGCAGCAGAAGCCATCCCACAGCGCTAAGCAGCTTTACGTATAGCTTGAAGCAAAGCTAGAAAAGTTCGTAAAAAAAAGCCGTGAACTTACTGAAGATTAATTTGAATAAGTTACTAAGTAAATTCCTGGTAAAGTTTCTCGACAAACTTTGTAGCGCTGTAATCATTTTGTAGAGCGCAGTTTCTTACAGTCTATTTGAAACTCTCTGGGCAGAGGCTTTTCAGTCCTTCTGCGTATGCAGAATCAGCCACCTGCCAGGAAGATGGCTGATTCAAATGTAAATTTAGGATAAATTTTATCTCTCTAAAATTTCCTAAAATCTCTCTAAACGGATGCTTGCTGCCGCTGATATAGCGACCAATACAGCCCCTTTTGATTAAGCAACCCATCATGGGTGCCGCGCTCGACAATAACGCCCTTCTCCATCGTCAGAATTAGATCCGCTTTTTTGAGAGGCGCAAAGCGGTGAGCAATCAAGAACATCGTCCGATCTTGAGAAATGCGCTTGAGATTTTCTAGTACCTGCTGTTCCGTTTCAGCATCCAGGTGGCTAGTGGCCTCATCCAAAATCAAAATCGGCGCATCGGATAGGAACAGCCGTGCCAGGGTAATCCGCTGCCGCTGACCGCCCGAAAGCGAGGTGCCACGTTCGCCCACATTGGTTTCGTAGCCATGGGGCAGATCGCAAATGAAGTCATGGGCAACTGCCATCCGCGCTGCCTCGATGACCTGCTCTGGTGACACATCTGGATTGCCGAAGGTGATGTTCTCTAGCACCGAGCCGTTAAACAGGAAATCTTCTTGCAGTACCACGGCAATTTGCGGTCGCAGGGAAGCCAGATCAGCACTCTTAATGTCAAAGCCATCAATCAAGATCCGCCCTGATTCTGCCTGGTAAAGCCTCTGAATGAGCTTAGAGAGAGTGCTTTTGCCCGATCCGCTACGCCCGACAATGCCGACAAACATACCGGGGTCAGCATTGAAGGACACGCCGCGCAAAATCGGCTCCTGCTCTTCGTTATAGCGGAAGACGATTTGATCGAACGCTACCTGACCTCTTAAAGGCGGCAAAGTTAGCCCAGTACCGGGTTCTGCCTCAGGGGCAACGTTGAGGATGTCACCAATGCGATCGACCGCCAACAACACCTCCTGGAGCGTTTGCCAAAGCTGAATCAGGCGTAGTAGCGGCCCCGTCACCCGTCCAGAAAGCATCTGGAACGCCACAAGTTGCCCGATCGTCAACTGCTGCTTAATCACTAACTGTGCCCCAAACCAGAGAATCAGCAGCGCCGAGATACTGGTGAGAAAGTCGCCAATGTGGTTGCTGATATTCGCTGTAGTAGATGCCTTGAAGCCCGTGCGAATGAAGCGCGCGTAAAGACCTTCCCAGCGATCGCGGGTGGTTTTTTCGGCGGCATGGGCTTTCACCGAATGAATTCCGGTGATGGTTTCTACGAGAAAAGATTGGCTGTCGGCGCTTCGATTAAAGGTTTCGTTCAGCCAGGTTCTGAGGATCGGCGTGGCAATCAGCGTCAGGATGGCGAACATGGGAATTACCGCTAGAGCCACACCCGTAAGCTGAATGTTGTAGTACGCCATCATCACCAGGTAGACTACCGAGAAGATGCTGTCTAGCACCACAGTCAACGCCGTACTGGTAAGAAACTGGCGGATTTCTTCGAGTTCCTGCACCCGCGCCACGGTGTCTCCGACTCGGCGCGCCTCAAAGTAGGACAGGGGCAGCCGCAGCAAATGCCGGAATAGCTGCGCCGAGAGCGCCATATCAAGCCGATTGGTAGTGTGGGTGAAAATGAACATCCGTAAGATGCCCAGCGCGCCCTCAAAAACGGCGGTTCCCAGGAGAGCGATCGCCATCACATCCAGCGTCGGCAGACTCTCTTGCACCATCACCTTGTCGATAATCACCTGGGTAATGATGGGAGAACCCAAGCCTAAAAGCTGAAGGGTGAAGGAGGCAAGCAGTACTTCACCCAGCAGATTGCGGAATTTCCAAACCGCGGGTAAAAACCAGGTGAGGTTAAATTTCTCCTGTTTTTGAATCAGATCCACCTGCCAGAGCTGACCGTCCCAAGATTGCTCTACCAACTGACGCGGAATGCTCTCGCAGGTTTGGCTAGGGTTCATGGGGTCGCCAATGATCAAGCGATCGCCCCTAATTCCATAAGCAACTACCCAATGTCCGGCTTGCTGCCACTGGAGCATTGCCGGAAAGGTGATTTGCCGAAAATCTTGCCAGTTGCCTACCAGCAATCGCCGCATTTGTAAGCCAACTTTTTCCCCGGCACTGACCAAATCCTTAGGTCGCTGTCCCCGGAGCTGCCGCTGTACCCATTCGAGCTGGACGGGGGTTTCTAGCCGCTGTGCCAGCATAGTTAGGCAAGCCGCTGCCGTATTGAGTCCTGAAACGAAAGGATAGCCAGAGACAGGTTGGGGCGCAGTGGAGAAATTGGGCTGATAGCGCGATCGCACCGATGACCAAAACTGCTTCATCTCCGGTGAGGCGACTGCCGACCACTCTGTATCCGACCACTCCAGCAAGATTACTTCCTTGCTAGCAGCCCTCGCCTTCCAGGCATCCGACAACTCTAGGGCATCACCAAACCAGTCGCCCTCCTTCAGCCGCACCGCATCCCCTTCGGTAGGAACTAGCCGCACGTTACCTGAAACCACGAGATAGTGACCCCCTGGAGTCTCAGTTGACCAAATCACCTCCCCCAGCGCAAAGCTGCGGGATTTTCCCTGAGATTTGATCCGAAACTGCTGCTCTGGCTTTAACCAGCTGAAGGGAGGGGCATCCCAGTTAATGCTGATGGGAAGGGCTTGAGTCATGGTAGATGATTAGTCAACTTGGATTTTGATGGGGAGGTTCTGCATTTTCTCAGCTAGCCAGTGTTCAAACAGCTCATCTTGTAGAGCCTGTCTCACCTGTGGGTCATCCAAAGCAGCAGGCAGAAATGCCTCGACTCGGAATAGCCCCCAGCGATCGTCTAAACCCAAAGGTCCAACGATTTCACCTGGATTTGCCATATCAACTGCGGCTCGCAGCATATCTGGCATCGTGCCGCGGCTGACTGGACCCACCATGCCATTCATAATCCGATCGTCGGTGATGGAGTACTCTTTGGCGAGCTGATCAAAGCTAGCTCCTTCCTGAAGCTGACTTTTTAATTCGTCTGCAAGTTCCTTCTCGTTAACGATAATTCGAGAAATAACGACGCGATCGAGATAGACCTTGCGCTCAATAAAGTATTCTGGCAGGCGAGCCTCAGTCACGTTGTTTTTTAGGTTTTTTAGGCGGAAAGTCATGCCAAGCTGAGCATGAAAGGCTTCATAGGTTAAACTGTTGCTGGTTAGCCAGTCTTGAAATTGCTTGGGGTCAGTCAACTGGTTTTGCAGCCGGAAGTCGATCACGGCTTGCTCAACGACCGCTGAACCAATGCTGAAATTGACCTGGGATTGCAGTTCTTGCTCGATCACAAACTGACGGACAATATCGCCAATAAACCCGTCTAACTTACCATTTGCCTGTAGATACCTGAACACTTGCCCCATTGAAATGGGTTGATCTGCGATCGTCAGAAAAGATTCGGATGTCATGAGTCATCCACATATAAACTTGCAACCTCATTATGCCCAAACTCCTTAAGGGTTCATCCAAACTTTATTAAGAAGTAAGGTTGCGCTGACCTGATCCCGAATCTATGTAGCTGTTGCTAGTTTGCTTAGGACATTTAGGGTGGGGCGCGAAGCGCCCCACCCTAAATGTCCCCGTCCTTACCGCCTTGGCGGTTGCTACACAATTTCTAAAGCTCCTGATTCATGTGGGGCAGGCAGGATGGACATCCTACAAGACTTTCAGACCAAGTTGCAGATCGCGTTAGTTCGTCCTCAGAGATTTAGAAAGCTCAGTAGATTGCAATTTAGGGTTTTGTAGCGCGTGCCACAAAACCCTAAAGGCTGGATTTCAAAGGCGCGGAACGCCTTTGAAATCCAGCCTTTAGGAAAAATAGGAAGACTCTGCGATCTACTAAAGCTAGCTAGCCAGCAGCTTGGGCTGTGTTTTGAGCAAGGGCTTGAGCCGGACTTTTCCTAGCTTCGAGCGCCGGATCAACTGTGACTAGCTCAATATGGTTGAGCAGCGTTGTTACGAAAGCAAATAGCAGGAAGGGTAGAGATAGCACCAAGATTAGCCCTACAGTCGCTAGAGCATAGATTGGACGGCTGGCTCCCATGAGTGCCATTGCAGCTGCCAAACTAATGAATAGGACGACTAACCAAATAATGATTTGACCGTAAATATCCCCGAAAGTAAGTGTGCAAGCAACCCGGTACTTTCTCATATCCATAAAACGTTTCCTCAGCAATATGCTTATTAGTGTTTTACATTAAGTCAGGCATAAAAATAAATATACAGAGAGCTTATCTAAATTTTTTTAAATAAGTCGCAATATTTCTTTACGAGACAATGTTTCTAAGATGCGGCCTAAAGAACAATAGGTTTTGTTCACTTTGGCATTAAATTTTTAACTTCAGCTTCCCCCTTTCTTGAATCATCTCTTCAATTAAGGTTGAATCTACCCTTATATTCTTTTTCTATCTTGACGATATGCCCGATCGCTTTCTTCTATTTTACAAACCTTATGATGTTCTCTCACAGTTTACCGACGAAAAATCTGAGAGTCAGCGCCGAACTCTAAAAGACTACATTTCGGTTCCAGATGTGTATCCGGTTGGAAGACTCGATCGGGATAGTGAGGGATTACTTTTGCTAACTAATAACGGTCGCATCCAGCATCAGCTCAGCGATCCAAGATTTCAGCACCCGCGCACCTACTGGGTGCAGGTAGAAAATATTCCTGATGACGCAGCTTTGGATCAACTCCGTCAGGGCGTGTGGATTCAAGACTATCGCACTCGCCCTGCTCAGGTAAAAGTCTTGCCACCACCTGATCTACCGCCTCGCAATCCGCCCATTCGGTTTCGTAAATCGATACCGACTGCTTGGGTTGAACTGACTTTAACAGAAGGAAAAAATCGTCAGGTGCGGCGGATGACCGCTGCGGTTGGCTTTCCAACTTTGAGATTAGTTAGGGTGGCAATCGCTCACCTTCACTTAGCAGAGCTACAGCCTGGAGAATGGCGCGAACTGGAGCCACAAGAACTTCAGCCTTTGCTGCGACTATAGAGCGTCTAAGACCAGATAGCCTACACCCCGAAAAGGGCATAGGCTTTTACCTCAAAAGCTGGCTCGAAAGCTACGTAAATTGAAATAACAAAAGACCTACTTCTGCTGTTCCATGCGCTGCTCTTTTTCCTTTTCTTGGCTGAATGCCGTTAGACGAGAGCCAACATTATAAGCATCTGAACCCGGATTTTCGTTAGTAGCGATTCCTTCTACAGAACCATCAATTTCTTGCCAAGCTGCAAGACCACCCTTCAGTTCTGCTACCTTTACAAACCCTGCATCACGTAGGCGAGTTGCTGCGGTCGCAGACTCTTCGTCATTTTCGCCATACACATAAATGTCTCGGTTTGATGCTAAACTCTGAGCCGCCTGGGGCAATTCATCTAGCTGCATATTCATAGCGCCCATGATGCGGCGATCGCCAAAAGCTTCATGGCTACGTACATCCAGAATCGTTAACCCTGGCTCTCCCCAGTTAAGACGGGATTTAAGCTCATGGGCAGTTGCTTGACTGTGAAAAGCAGGAGGCGTAGGAGTGATATCTGGCAGCTTATCTTTAGCAGCTGCAATCGCATCTTCAATTGCCATAATATTTGATTACTAGATACATCCCCCGTACTTTAACGAAACAAGTATGTAGAGCTATCCTTCTAGAGAAGGAGGGTAAAAAGATATTTGGACAGAAAGATATCCCTGTTGTTAGCTATTTTCATGTGTGTTCTAGAAGCCTACTGAATAGTTTTCTAGTCTGTGGAGCAGTCAGCAGAAGTTGTAGGTTGCTTTCTATACAAAGCTTTTCAAGCTAATGACTAAGATAAACGGCGGTAAATAACCTTCGCAGCACCACCAAGTTCTACCAACAGTCTGCTTCATCGACCTGTTCGACGGCGATCGCTACGATCAACCAATTACAAGCGGATATGGCGTATTTGCACGACCAGCCGCTTCAAAGGACGTAAGATTGGATGCCAAGTTGGAGGTTTGAGTTCAAGACCTGCGTGATGAGCAATTTCTTCTGCAACCGCCTCAATTGTTTTTTCTTCCGTATTGAGATGAACTGCGAATTTTTCATCTAATAATAATTTCAAGCATCGGTCAAGTTGATGTGCATTCCAAGAATTGCTGCCATCACCACGTCGCCGTAATCGACGAAGAACTGTCTCACGAGAAGCAAGCAAAGTGAAATGATGCACCTGCAACCCCCCGCGTCTCAACGCACCCACAGTTTGATCGTAGTAAAGAGGATCAGTAACAGTCATTGGAACAATGATTGTTCCGGCAAAATTCTCAGCAACGTATTGCAATCCTTGATGGGTATACTCGCGCCATATCTGATGATTTTGGAAGTCTCCTACATAGATTTCTGACGGTACAATCTTCCGGAGGAAAAAGCCAATTTGCTCAGGGTCAAATATGAAGCTATCAGAGATTCGGCTGTGTAGCTCGAAGGCGGTCTGGGTTTTGCCAATACCAAAGGCTCCGTTCAACCAAATAATCATCAGCGACAGAAATTTCCTAAATCGACTGCATCTTAGCCCTGATTTGATACTCGATAACGCTAACTACCTTCGAGAAATGTTACCCTGACGACCAATGAGGGATCTCCAGACTGCCACTACCTGTAAACGAAGCAGACGAACTCATTCCTAAGGGCGCTGATGCTTGAGATACTCAAACACGCTCTTGTCCCCAATGTCATCAGGGATAGCCTGCACTGTTTTCCGCAGGGCAAACACCATAAACAAAATTGCCCATGCCGCCAGCAGCCCTTTTCCTAGAGCGATCGGCAAAAGTCCCGTCAAGTGTCCTAGCAAGAGCGCAGGGACAATGAAGGTAAGGAATTTGGTTTCCAGGCGATTAAAACAAAAAGCTTCCTTGAAGAAAATTCCGGTCAGTGCCGCAAAGGTAAAGCCAATGCCCAAAATCGTCAGCGGCTGCTGATACACCGTCAGGGCAAAGGGTTCTGGATTCAGATGAGCGACGCTAATTGCCGCGATCGCCCCAATTACCCAAAATATCTGAAGCGCCCGATGCAGTAATCCCATATAAATATGGATAGTGAGCAAGCTAACCGCCAGCGCTCCAGCAAACAGCGTATACAACGGAGTTAGCGCCACTAGCACCTTGGGATTGCTTCCTTGCCAGAAAACCAGTGCCGTACCGATCGCAAAACTCAGAGCCGCCACCAGCAGACCCCCTCGGTAAACTTTTACCCCTTGGCGATCGCCATCCGTAATCGTAAATTCTCCAAACTGTCCTTGATAGCTTTCGGTAGGCTGATCGGTTATCTGCGCGTCCATGGTCATCGCTCTCGATCTGAGATTTTTGGAAGAATCAAGACTATTATCGCGTTTCCGCTTAGGGTCGATCAATTTGGGGTCGATCAATTTGGGGTCGATCAATTTAGGCTTTGATCAACTGAGGCTCGATCGCGACTTTGATAGAGTCCGTCCAATTTAGCCGCAATTGAAAATGGGCATCGCCGCCGTTGACGGCAATTTCGATCCAGCCATGGCTACCAATCAGCGCTAGAGGCTTTCCGGCAGGGACATCGCCATACACCCGACAGCCGGGAACCGTTACCCGATTGACGATAATTGACCAAGATTTGTCGCGTACCGCATCGCCTGGAATGTTGGTGATCACATTGCCGAAGCGATCGATATGCTGAATATTGCCCGTATAGCCCGTTGGGGTGGACTTATGGGCTGCGATCGGCAGCTCCACCAGTGTTGCTGGATCGATCGCGGTCCCCAAATCCTGAATGGCTATGCCGCTGGCGAGATGTGCTCCCACGGGCGCAAAAATATCCCGTCCGTGAAAGGTAGCGCTAAGTTCGGCAGATCTCCAGTACCGCGAGTTACTCAGCTCAACGGCATGAAGGATCGATCGCCGCCGCGCCAGTTCTGTGAGCAAGCCGTTATCAGCTCCGACGAGGAAGCCGTCTGTCAGCTCTAGGGCGATCGCCCGTCTTGTGCCGCCCACTCCCGGATCAACCACGGCAACATGGACGCTCCCTGCCGGGAAATAGGGATAGGCGTTGATCAGGTGAAACTGAGCAGCAGCAATATTTTTGGGTGGCACCTCATGGGTAAGATCGACGATCGTGAGCGCCGGATTGATCTGATAAATCACGCCCTTCATCATGCCCACATAGGCATCATTGAGTCCAAAATCGCTGAGTAGGGTTAAGAGTTTATGCGCCATGGTTACGTTAGAGAAAGAGACTGTTGGCGAATGTATTCGTAGATGGCGATCGCCCCGGCAGTCTGCACGTTTAGCGACTCCACCATGCCACTCTGCGGAATGCTAAGGGCGCGATCGCACTGATCCAAAATTGCTGCCGGAATTCCAGTTAGCTCTTGCCCCAGCACAAGCACCGTTTTTTGCGAGAACACAAATTCTGTCAGCGGCAGAGCGGCAGGGTTAGCATCCAGCGCAATCAGACTATAGCCTAACTGCCGCTGCTGACTCAGCCAACTTGGGAGAACATCCAGCGCACAGGCATTTAATGGCTGCCAGTGATGTGCTGAAGCCGCCAGATTGCGAAAGGGATGGGTTTCGGCGATCGCTAAATCAGCTAATACCATCGCCTCCAGCCGAAATGCCTCCGCGGTGCGGCACAGTCCACCCAGATTGACGGGGCTATGCACTAAAGTTGCGCAAACTATTAACGAATGGCGAGGTAGCTGAGAATAGTCTGCGCGATTCATGTCGCGGGTAATGGGGGTGCGATCGGGCATAGGTGAAGTTCGGCAGTTTTGAATCTTGGATTGGAATCTAGAATTCAAAATAATGCCAATCCATCTCGATCGGTAGATGTCGCTTTGGGGCAGACGCAGGATTCTGAGAGATAGCACTATTTAATTGCAGCAGAAAACTATGCTTTTACAGAACAAGCAAACTGGAGTTTTGATTGAGATTGAAGATACCGTTGCCTTAATTAATCCTGCGGAGGAAAAAGTCTGCGGCAGGGTGCAGTCTGGAGAGGAAGAGCAAGATCCTGAGAAAGTTGCTAAGTATGAACTGGTTTTTCCTTCAGGTGAGGCATTGCCCCGCTGCTGGGTTGACGCAGAATATCGGGCCGCATTGTAGCTAGCTGCTGCTATCGTCCGCCCACAACCACGTTTTGAATCCGTACATGAGGGCCGCCCACGCTGACAGGTAAGGGCGATTGTCCGCCTTTGCCGCAGCCGCCGTTTCTATAGACAGAGTCACTGCCGATCGCATCAATGTCTTTGAGCGTTTGAAAAACGTTGCCGCTGAGGGTGACATCGCTAACTGGCTCAGCAATTTGACCATTGCGGATCATGTAGCCCTCAGCCGCTGCGAAGGTGAACAGTTCGCCGTTAGTCTGTCCACCTAACATCCGCACCGCATATACGCCTTCCTCAATGTCGCTGATCATGTCTGCAAAAGCGCGATCGCCCGACTCGATCCCCGTGTTGGTCATGCGGACGATCGGCGGATAGGTGGCGCTCAAAGCACGGGCATTACCTGTGGGCGCTTCGTGCATTTTCCCAGCAGTTTCACGGCTGTGCAAGCGCTGGGTAAGAATGCCGTCTTTGATCAAATACTTACGCTGTGCCGGAACGCCTTCGTCGTCGTATTTAAGGGAACCTGGCAAACCTGGGATCGTGCCATCATCCACCACATTGAGCTGAGGGATGGCGATCGGCTTGCCTAGCACCAGCAGCTCCTGCATTCGCGGATTCTCGTAGACAAAGTCTGCTTCAGACAAATGCCCAAACGCCTCGTGGATGAAGACTCCTGACAGATAGGGATCAAGCACAACCGGATATTGTCCGCCTTTGACAGGCTTCGCGTCTAGCTGCCGTACTGCTCGCTCTGCGGCGCTTTTCACCTGGGCCTCTAGCCCTTCCAGCGCTCCGTAGTCCGATCGCGAATGCACAGATTCAAAGCCCTGACGCACTACGTTTTCTCCACGCGCAACTACGCCAAATCTGCCGTTGACATCCAGCCGCTCCTGCACAATGCAGGTGCCCGAAGAGTTAACAAAATAATTTGTGCGAAACCGATCGCCATAGCCCACCATCGTGGTTTGAATACGCGGATCGTAGTCCAGCAAAATCTGGTTATAGGTTTCAATCAATTGCCGCTTGCGATCGAGAGAAACACCGCGCGGATCGTGACCCAGATCGACAGCCACATAGTCCTGGATGGAATCAACCGCCGCTAGCTCCGTGGTTTCTTTGCCGATGAGATGAGCTTGGGCAATGGCATCTTCAATCCGATTCTTGAGGTCGCCTAGCCCGTCGAATGTGACAAAACTCCAGCCGCCTTTGTGACAGGCGCGGATGCCGCCCGATAGAGAAAAGCTGCGATCGACTGCATCTAGCTGCTTGCCGCGATAGGAAATTGCCGTTGCTTCGCCTTGCTCTAGACGAACTTCCAGATAGTCCACGCGATCGCGGTAGAGGGCGATCGTATCCACAAGCCGATCTTGCAGGGAGAGAGTTGTAACCACGGGCTTTTCCTCTGATGCTCGATTTTCTTTTAGTTTAGCCCTTCTCGAATTTCTCGGATTGCTGCTGTTCTAGCCATGCTTTCCAAAGATCAGGGCGACGGTCACGAGTGCGCTCTTGCTGCTGCCGTTTGCGCCACTGAGCGATCGCCTGGTGATTGCCCGATAGCAGCACCTCCGGAACCTGCATACCGCGAAACTCGGCGGGGCGAGTATATTGCGGATAGTCGAGTAGCCCTGCCTCAAAGCTTTCCAGCTTCAATGACTCCTCTTTGCCGACCGTGCCGGGAAGCAGCCGAATAACGCCATTCAGCAGAGTCAGCGCCGGAATCTCGCCACAGGTGAGAACGAAGTCTCCTAGAGAAACTTCACGGGTAACGAGATTGAGAACGCGATCGTCTACCCCTTCATAATGTCCGCAAACCATGACAATTTGCTCATAGTTCCCTAGATCTTGAAACATCTTTTGGTGCATGGTTTGCCCCTGGGGAGTCAGCAGGATCACCTCTCGATTGGGCAACACAGGCACTGATTCTACAGCTGCAAAAATTGGCTCTGGCTTCAGCAGCATTCCCACGCCGCCGCCATAAGGTTCGTCATCTACTCGGTGATGTTTATCGGCAGTAAAGTCGCGGGGATTTACCAAATTGACTGTGGCAATCTCTTTGCTCAGCGCTCTACCCAGTAGCCCAGAGCTAAGCGGCGAGGTGAAAAAATCGGGGAACAGCGTAATAATGTCGAAGCGCACTGAAGTTAAAGGCTCTGAATGAAATCTCTGCAAGGGTCGCTTTTGCAATTATCGCTTACTGGGACGAACCTAAGACGAACCTGGGGCGATCCTGGGGCGAACCTGGGGCGATCGCAGAGTCAGCGTTGGGGCTATGCAGTCTCAAAATAAACAGGCAGGTCTAGATCATGACCAGGTATGATATCAGAATGTAAATAACCGTTAAGAGAACTATGGCTGCCGATCTGGTTCATGGTTTGGCTTCATCAGCGCAAGATTCAGCGCAGGATACAGCATCTCTCCGGTCTGTGTTTGAAGCAATCACGGCTGATAGCTGCCCTCACTCCTACAATTTTCATATGCACACCGTTTTTTCAGACGGTCGGCTTCAGCCGGAGCAACTGATCGCGCAAGCTGTGTCGATCGGACTAAAGGGGTTAGCCATCACTGATCACCACAGTGTCAGCGGCTACCGTCGGGCGCAACAGTGGCTTAACGAACAGCCCGATCGCCAGATGTTGCCGAAACTTTGGGTGGGGATGGAAGTGACCGCAAGTTTGTTGCAAGACGAAGTCCACATTCTGGCTTATGCGTTTGATCCTGACCACGATGCCATTCAGTCCTATGCTCAGAGCAAAGCCCCTGTGGGAGACAGAGCTGAAGCAGCCAGAGTAATTGCTGCCATCCATGCCGCTGGAGGCTTGGCGGTGCTAGCACACCCCGCCCGATATCGGCGATCGCCTGCCGACCTCATTCCTGAAGCGGCTCAAGCCGGGATCGATGGCATTGAGGCTTATTATGCCTACAATAATCCTTCACCTTGGAAAGCTAGCCCGAAGCAAACGCAGGAAGTGCGATCGCTTGGGCAAGTCTATGGCTTGTTTAGCACTTGCGGCACAGATACCCATGGTCTTAATCTATTGCAGCGGCTCTAGATTGCAGCGGCTTAGGGCGATTGGCTCAGGGCGATTGGCTCAGGGCGATCGGCTCAGGTCTGGCAAGATTGCTTCGTTCTCGAAAGTGCCACTGGAGATACCGAAGTAGATACAGAACTTGCACTAGGCTAGATCTCAACATAACTCCATACCGTGCTTAAAATACTCAAAGCTTAATGGCTCTGAGTCAGTCAGTGTTCAAGTAAAGCGCCTTGTCAGGCTCTAGGCTAAATTAGGCTTTAGGCTGAGCGCATCAAAAATCTGTCTCAATTCCATTCGATCGCAGGAGTGAGTGCGTGCCAAAACTCGCAAAGTACCTTTTAGTTGGATCTCCAGAAACCTATAGCGGCAAGTCTGCCATCATTTTGGGCATGGCGCATCGGTTGCAAGAGAAAGGGCTGGACATTTCCTATGGAAAGCCCGTCGGAACTTGCTTGAGTGCCTCTCAGGCAGAGTTAATTGAAGAAGATATTCAGTTTATTACGCAAACGCTCAAGCTTCCCCCAGAAAGGGTTCTGCCTATGCTGCTGCCGCTCAGCCAATCTGCGATCGCCCAGCGCCTGACCGGAGAAGATATTGCTGACTATGCCCAGCATCTCTTGAGCTACACCCAGACTCCTTCAGGGGATTTGGTGTTGCTAGAGGGCGCAGGAACTCTAGAAGAGGGCAAGTTGTTTAATCTATCTCTGCCTCAAATTGCCCAGACGCTAGATGCTTCGGTGGTATTGGTGTCGAGATTTCACTCTGAGCTGGTGGTGGATAGCCTGCTCGTAGCAAAGCAGCAGTTGGGCGATCGCCTCATTGGGACTTTAATCAATGACGTGCCCCATGAGCAAGTCGATCTGGTCAACAGTCAGGTGAAGCCTTTCCTAGAGAAGCAAGGTATTGAAGTGCTGGCCGTTCTGCCCCGAAACAACCTGTTGCGGAGCGTCAGCGTGGGGGAATTGGTGAAACAGCTTGGCGCAGAAGTGCTTTGCCGCGCAGACCGCATGGATTTGATGGTAGAAAGTCTCAAGATCGGGGCGATGAACGTCAACTCGGCGCTGGGTTACTTCCGCAAAGCTCATAACATGGCGGTTGTGACGGGAGGCGATCGCACCGACATTCAGCTGGCTGCGTTGGAGACTTCGACGCAGTGCCTCATTCTCACGGGGCATATTCCGCCCATGCCCACAATTCTGAGTCGGGCTGAAGACCTAGAGATTCCGATTCTCTCAGTCGATCTCGATACGCTGACAACGGTAGAAATTATCGATCGCGCTTTTGGGCAAGTTCGCCTCCATGAGCCTATTAAGGTTCAAGCCATCTGCCAAATGATGGCGAAACACTTCAATGTCGATCGCCTGCTGGCAAAGCTAGGGTTAAACCCCGTTGCCATGGTGTAATAGCTGACAAACTTCCTGATCAGAGGTTTGTGGAAAATTTCTGTAGTGCTGACCAATAGAGCGCAAGAGAGCGGGCATTGCCAAGCAAACCATTTCATCAGCCTGGATTTTGAGCTGTTCAGAGCTGCTGGGCGAGGCGATCGGTGTCGCTACAACGATCCAGCGCGGCTTCTGGGGTTGCAATGCCGCTATGGCAACTCGCATTGTCGCGCCCGTGGCAATACCATCATCGACCAAAATCACTGTTTGGTCGCGCACACTCAGGACAGGGCGATCGCCCCGATAGAGTCGTTCTCGCCGCTCTAACTCGGCTTGTTCGGCGGTCGTCACCTGAAGCACATCCTGATCAGAGATGTGCAGCAATTCCACAATATCTGTGTTCATCACCCTGGCTCCGCCTGATGCGATCGCTCCCATAGCCAGCTCTGGGTGATCCGGTACTCCTAGTTTTCGCACCAGGCAAATATCTAGCCCAACGTGCAGAACTTGAGCAATTTCATAGGCAACGGGCACACCCCCCCTCGGTAAAGCCACTACAACCACATCCGATCGGTTGGCATAGTGACCTAGCTTTTTAGCCAAGAGTTGCCCTGCCTCTGTGCGATCGCGAAACTGCGGTGCCATTGCCTCATCCTTCCTGTCCATTAGACCTCTTTTAAAGTTTTGGGATGAGATTTAGTAGGGACGCAGCCCCACTAAACCTAATTTGCAAGAGGTCTATTGAGTCCGATCAGCTTCCCAATAACATCCCGATTAGCAGCACAAATCCTATCCAAACATTCTGCCCGAAGATTTCACCATAAACCTGGGGCTTGGGCGATCGCGGACGCAACTGAAGATAATGCCACCCCCATCCGACACTCGCCACCCCCAAACTGACCCAAAAACTTATGCCTAGATCCATCACTTCGCCCACGCCAGCTAGAAGCAGAGTTGTCCCTAGGAAGAAAATTCCTACTGCATCTGCTGCATGTCGTCCAAAAAATCGGGCGCTTGAGTTAATGCCAATCCGCTCATCATCCTTGAGGTCTGCCATGGCATAAACGGTGTCAAAACCCAAAGTCCACAGCACTGTTGCCCCCCACAGCAGCCAGGTGGGAAATTCCAGATTTGTTGTCACGGCGCTCCAGCTAATGAGTACGGCAAATCCCCAGGCGATCGACAGCACCAACTGCGGAATTGGAAACACCCGCTTCGCCAAGGGATAAAGCACAATAAACGGCACGGCGGCAACACAGAGGCAAAAGCTGAAGAAATTGAGATAGACCGCCAGACCGCAAGCGCAGATGAAAGCGATCAGCGCTACAACAATGCCCGTTCTGACTGAGAGGGCGCGCGAGGCTAGAGGGCGGCTACGGGTGCGACTGACCTGGGGATCAATATTGCGATCCCAGAGGTCATTCACCACGCACCCTGCCGCGCTGGTTGCCAGAGTCCCCAAAATAATAATGCCGACCAGAGGCAAGGGCGGCGCTCCCCGACCTGCCAGCACCACGGCCCAAAGCGCAGGCAGCATCAAAATTAGCCGTCCGGCAGGTTTATCCCATCGCAGTAGCCGAGCCACGGTGAGCCAAATCGGTTCAGGACGGGGGGAATGCTGAGTCAGCATGGCTCCAATATTTTTTTGATAGATCTCTCATACAGTTTATGAATAATTTGAGTTCAGATTCAATTTAGAAATTAGGCTGCCCCAGATTTTGCCCAAATTTCGCCCAGATTTTGCACCAGCGATCGCCCCTCAATGTGAGGGCAAGAAAAGTCATTACGTTAGAACCGACACAACAGAAGCATGGCTCATTCGGTAGGCTTGGAGTCAAGTAAATTCCTTGAGCAAAATCCAGCACTACTCTAAGGTCTACGTAAGGTAAGATACTGGATGGAAGAAAGCAGCAGCAGTAATGATGTCTTCGGTTGAGCAGTAAATCCAAAAAATTTGGCACTCAATTGACGCGCACTTCTCGAAAAAAATTAAGAAGGAAGAGTAGAATATTGTCTCTGGACACCAGAAGCAATTATCAAGAGAACACCGCCAGAGAACACCGCCAGAGAACTCTCACAGTCATCAGGCTAGCGATCAGGCAAGCTCATAAACATGCACAGCATCTCTTTCGGTTGGCTACTGGAGCGTCTAACTCACTTTATGCCCAGAACTACGCCCAGAGGGGATGTCATGCTGCAACTCGACCCTAGACTTCTTCAGCAAAGGATGCCCCAGCTCACAAAAACCGCCGTCATGGTCATTGGCGGAGCCGAAGACAAACTTCACGGACGGATTATCCTCCAAACTTTCTTTCAGCGCTGTGGCGGAGCCGATGCCCGCATTGCTATTATCCCCTCTGCCTCACGAGAGCCAGCTGCAACCGGGAGCCGATATGTCACCATTTTTGAAGAGATGGGTGCTAAGGCGATCGAGGTCGTAGACATCCGCGAGCGAGAGCATGGCTCCAACCCTGAGTGGCAGGCTTTCATTGAAGACTGCACAGGGGTCTTTATGACAGGCGGGGATCAGCTTCGGCTCTGTGGGCTGCTCTCAGATACGCCCATTATGGAATGTGTACGCACCCGTGCCAGACTAGGCGAAATTACGTTGGCGGGCACCAGCGCAGGGGCAGCCGTCATGGGGCAGCAAATGATCGCGGGAGGAGGCAGCGGTGAATCGCCGAATCGCTCTCTAGTAGATATGACCATAGGTTTGGGCATTATTCCGGAGGTGGTAGTTGATCAACATTTCCATAATCGGAACCGCATGGCGCGATTGCTCAGCGCTGTCGCTTCCAATATGGACAAGCTAGCGATCGGCATTGATGAAGATACTTGCGCTATGTTTGAAAATAACGGTACTTTTCAAGTGATTGGTAAAGGTACGGTGACTATTATTGACCCAGGCGAATCGTCTTACACCAACTATCCCCATGTTGGCGATACCGATCCGCTCAGCATTCATAACCTGCGTCTGCATATCTTGAGTCATGGCGATCGCTATGACCTCCACAAGCGTCAGATGGTTTCATCTCCCTAAACCTGTTCGCTTGAATTGAGGCGATGCTTAAATCTGAGTATAAATGTTTGAAAACGGCGAGAAGCGCTGCTCTCAAACATTCTTAGAGGAATCAGCAACGCCTAAATTGATCGAGGCAATGTATCGAGGCAATGTGTTTTGCGGGATTGGCGATCGTTGATCTATAGCTTTAGCTAGTAACGCACGACTCTAAAAATTTTGACAGGCTAGTATACCCTAGTAGCATATCCGGGTTGTTTAGTTCATTTAAGTTTGGGCGTAGATCTTCAAAATCTAGCCAAAGTTCAAAGCCACTGGACTACGGGTTCAGTGCCGCGAAGTTCTTACAGCATCTCTAAAAAGTTCGTCACGAACTTTTTAAGGTGTACCTAAGCTCAAGACTAGACGAATACTGCTTTCTGCTCCATAGCCCTATGACGCTCTGATCTTGTTATGCAAATCCTCAAAACCCTAACGCTGCGCGGTCCCAATTACTGGAGTATCCGCTACAAAAAATTAATCGTCATCCGTCTCGATCTTGAAGATCTGACTGGGCGGTTTTCCAACGAAATTCCTGGCTTTTACGCAGGGTTGGCAGAAGTTTTACCCAGTTTAGTCGAGCACTTCTGTTCGTTAGGACAGCGGGGAGGGTTCCTCAGTCGGGTACAGGAAGGGACGCTGATGGGACATGTTGTTGAGCATGTGGCGCTAGAGCTGCAAACGCTTGCTGGAATGCCAGTCGGCTTCGGGCGCACCCGCGAAACCTCTGATACAGGTGTGTATCAGGTCGTGTTTGAATATGTGGATGAGCAGGCTGGACGCTATGCGGCGAGGGCAGCTGTTCGGCTCTGCCAAAGTATTGTGAGTACAGGTAGCTACTCTTTAGAAGAGTTGAAGCAAGACCTTGCTGACCTGCGTGACTTTGGTGCCCAGGCTTCCCTAGGCCCCAGTACAGAATGCATCGTCAGAGAGGCGGAAATCCGCGGTATTCCGTGGTCGCAGCTCAGTGCCAGAGCAATTATTCAGATGGGTCACGGTATTTATCAAAAGCGGATTCAAGCAACTCTTAGCAGCAAGACAAGCATTTTGGGCGTTGAGCTGGCTTCCGATAAAGAAGGAACGAAGCGAGTTTTAGGAGATGCAGGCGTTCCGGTGCCCAAAGGGACGGTGATTCACTACCTAGATGAGCTGGAGCAGGCGATCGAAGATGTGGGCGGATACCCGATTGTCATTAAGCCTCTAGACGGCAACCACGGACGTGGCATTACCATTAACATCAATCATCTAGAGCTGGCGGAAGAGGCTTACGATGCCGCCAGAGAAGTGTCTAAAGGCGTTATTGTCGAGCGCTTCTACACGGGGCAAGATCATCGGGTGCTGGTGGTCAACGGCAAGTTGGTGGCAGTTGCGGAGAGGGTTCCGGCTCATGTGGTTGGGGATGGGATCTCGACGATCGATCAGCTCATTGAAGAAACGAATCGCGACCCGCGCCGGGGTGACGGACATGAGAATATCCTGACCCGTATCGAACTCGATCGCACGTCCTGGGAACTGCTCGATCGCCAAGGCTATGCTCTAGACACTGTGCTCGGCAAGGGAGACATTTGTTATCTCAAGGCGACTGCAAACCTTAGTACAGGCGGGATTGCGATCGATCGCACCGATGAAGTTCACCCAGAGAATATCTGGCTGTTTCAGCGAATCGGTAAAATTATGGGGCTGGATATTGCCGGAATTGATGTTGTCACTGAAGATATCTCTCGACCCCTGCGAGATACCAACGGTGTCATCGTGGAGGTAAATGCGGCTCCCGGCTTCCGAATGCACTTTTGCCCCAGTGAAGGCATTCCGCGCAACGTGGCAGAACCCGTGCTAGACATGCTGTTTCCACCGGGTACCCCCACCCGAATTCCGATTCTGGCGCTCACGGGCACCAATGGCAAAACTACGACGACGCGGCTGCTGGCGCACATCATGAAGCGGACGGGGCAGATTGTCGGCTATACCACGACAGATGGCATCTATATTGGCGGCTATCTGGTCGAGCAAGGCGACACGACCGGACCTCAAAGCGCTCAGGTAATTCTCAATGACCCAACGGTTGAGGTAGCGGTGCTAGAGACGGCAAGAGGGGGGATTCTGCGATCGGGCTTGGGCTTTGACCAGTGCGATATTGGCATTGTCCTAAACGTTGCTGCCGATCACTTGGGCATTGGCGACATTGATACGGTGGAAGACTTGGCGCACCTCAAGAGCATCGTAGTAGAGAGCACCCGACCCAACGGTTACGCTATCCTCAATGCTGACGATCCGCTGGTGGCAGCGATGGCGGCACGGGTACAGGCACAAGTCGCCTACTTCTCAATGAACCCTGATAGCGAATTGATTCGTAGCCATACTCAGCAGGGCGGACTGGCAGCCGTCTACGAAAATGGCTACCTGTCTATCCTGAAGGGCGACTGGACGCTGCGGATTGAGCAGGCGGTAAACGTGCCGCTAACCATGGGTGGACGCGCTCCCTTTATGATTGCCAATGCTTTAGCAGCCAGTCTGGCAGCCTTTGCCCATGGCGTGAAGATTGAGTACATCCGCACAGCGCTGGCAACCTTCCAGGCTTCGGTCGGTCAGACCCCAGGGCGGATGAACCTATTTAATTTGGGGCAGTTTCACGCCATGGTGGATTATGCTCATAATCCCCACAGCTATGAGGCGCTGGGCGAATTTATCCGCAACTGGACAGGCGATCGCATTGGTGTGGTGGGTGGACCGGGCGATCGACGCGATGAGGACTTTGTCACCTTGGGCAAGCTCTCTGCCGGAATTTTCGATCGCATCATTGTCAAAGAAGATTATGACAATCGAGGTCGCCCTAGGGGAGACGCTTCCCGATTGATTATTGAAGGCATTGAATCGGCGGGCAGCGCCGCTCGCTATGAAACGATATTGGATGAGACTGAGGCAGTCAACATAGCGCTGGATCAAGCTCCCCAAGGCAGCCTGGTCGTGATTTTCCCTGAAAGCGTCAATCGGGCGATCGACCTCATCAAAGCCCGCAATCCTCAGGATGATCTCAACCTACCTGCCAACGTTCAGCCCCAAAGCCTGATGATGGAAAACGGCAATGGCTCTGTGGGTGTGTCGTCTGTGAATGTGGAATCTTACGCTCAGTCAGGGGGTTAGCGGGAGTCAGGAGTCAGGAGTCAGGAGTCAGGAGTTATTCTGGCTCCTGACTCCTGGCTTCTAGCTTTTATTCTCATCCTCCTGCCCGTCAAGCTTCGCCGTTTCCTCGTCAGGCTTATTCATTTCTTCCTTAAACCCCCGCAAAGTCTTACCCAGAGCATTGCCTAGCTCTGGAATTTTTTTAGGACCAAAAACCAAAACGGCAGCGATCGCAATCAGACCCAATTCCGGCCAACCTAAACCAAACATCGGCAGTCTCCTACAGTGAACCCCCTTCAAATATACGGAACTCTGTGGAGCTTTGGAGCAGTAGGGTCATAACTGTCGCCACTAGACCCATAAAGACCACGCCGATCGCTCCTGCCAAGGGCTGCCCTCCCCAACCCGTTATCCACTCAGGCACCCGTCCTGTGTAGCGAAGGACTTGCAAACTGTCTAGACTAGCGATTGCCCAGATCCAGCCAGCGTGCAGCCCCCAGGCTAGACCGAGATTGCCGCCATCCACGCTGCGAGCCAGCACCAGAGCTATGCCCATTAGCCAGAGTCCGGGCATCTGAGGCAGGTTTTGCCGACCTTCCCAGACAAGATGTAGTAGGGCAAAAATGAGGCTGGCGATCGCCCCAGCCCACCCAATCGAATAGTCTTGCCGTAGCTGATTGAGCAAAAAGCCCCGGAAGACCAGCTCCTCCACGCCGCCAACCCCTAACCCCAACAGCAGGGTCAGAAATACCGTACGGGCTGTCTTTAGGGATAGGGGAGCAGAAGCCTCTAGCCAGCCCCAGCACCTTTGCAGCGCAAACGCGCTCAGTAACCCGATCGCCCCTATGCCTAGCCCTAATCCTAGCGATCGCATGACGCCAATCTGCCAAGGCAAACCTAAATGTGCAAAGGTTTCCCCGGTTAGAGCTGAACTTCCTCCTATGAGCAAAGGCGCAATCAGGTACAGAGAGGCCAGCAGCGGCAGTTTTTGGGAAAGTGTGATGGGCTGTGCCGGTTGCCATTTTACGGCTATGGCGATGGGCAAGGCGATCGGGAGCCAGCATCCTAGCCAGACCGCAAAAAACAGCAGCACTTTTAGCAGGGAGGACGCATTGTTCCAAAACAGAGCGCTCTGAGTCCAGAAGTCCTGAAGAAAAGACACATTCAACGCCATCGAATTAAAAATAGTGCTTTAAAGATTCTAGGGGGCATGGTACTGCCACGCCCCCTAAGAAATTCAAATAGATCCAGCTCACTCAAGGGGCGTTAGTCTACCGCACTAATCAAATTTCTTACATCTGCCCCGATCGCCGGGGAGGCAATCACAGAGCGCTTGAACTGATCCAGCGGCTGCTCTGCCAGCACGGGCAGCACTTGACGCACCTGAGCGGCAACCTCGACCGTTTTAGCATCATAGGTTTGGGTTGCTAGCTTGGGATAGACACCGATACCAATGATGGGAATCAGCAGGCAGAGGGCAATAAACGCTTCCCGTGGGTTAGCATCGGTCAGCGTCAGATTGGACAATGCAGCATTTTCTTCGCCGTAGAAAACGGTTCGCAGCATTGAGAGCAGATAAATCGAAGAGAGAATTACGCCCACTGCCGCCAAGGAGACGATCGCCACCTTGAAGGTTGTGCTGTAGGCATCGCTAGTGGCGAAGCCCAGGAACACAGAAATTTCGCTAACAAAACCACTCATGCCAGGTAGCGCCAGAGAAGCCATTGACCCTGCGGTAAACAGCGCAAACACGGTCGGCATTTGTTTTGCCATGCCGCCCATCTCGTCCATCATCAGCGTGTGAGTGCGATCGTAGGCAACACCCGCCAGGAAGAACAGCGTTGCGGCAATTAGGCCATGGGAAACCATTTGCAATACTGCACCGCTCAAACCCAGCTCCGTAAAGGCAGAGATGCCAATCAGCACAAAACCCATGTGGGCGATCGAGGAGTAAGCCAGTCGCCGCTTCAAGTTCGTTTGAGCAAATGCCGTCAGAGAGGCATAGACAACGCTCACTGCACCCAAAACCGCTAAGACGGGAGCGAAATAAACATGAGCGTTAGACAGCATCTCAATATTGATACGAATGAGTGCATAGCCACCCATCTTTAGCAGCACACCCGCCAAAATCATCGACACGGGTGCAGGAGCTTCACTGTGGGCGTCGGGCAACCAGGTGTGGAACGGGAAGATAGGCAGCTTGACGCCAAAGGCAATCAGGAATGCAGCATACATCAGCAGCTCGAAGGAAAGGGAGTAGTCCTTCATTCCCAATTCCTGCATGTTAAACGTAACCGTATCGCCGTAGAACGCCATTGCCAGAGCTGCTACCAAGATAAACACTGAGGCGATCGCCGTGTACAGAATAAACTTGGTTGCCGCGTACTGTCTGCGCTGTCCGCCCCAAGTGGCAATCAGCAGATAAACCGGAACCAGCTCTAGCTCCCAGAGAATGAAAAACAGCAGCAGGTCTTGTGCCAGAAATACCCCAATCTGAGCGCTGTACATCGTCAGCATCAGAAAGTAGAACAGGCGAGGTCTGTAGGTGATTTTCCAGGAGGCGAAGATCGCCAGCGTCGTCACCAATCCTGACAGAATCACGAGCGGCATCGAAAGACCATCGACCGCCAAAGACCAGTTCAGCCCAATTTGCGGAATCCAGGCATAGTTCTCAACCAGTTGGAAGTCGGCATCGCCTAGTGTGTAGTGCTTCCAAAAGGTGTAGATAATGAGGGCAAACTCTGTTAAACCTACTCCCAGCGCATAGGAGCGAACCGTCTTTCCATACTTGTCCGGCAGGATGGGAATCGCCAAAGATGCCAGTAGTGGAAAGAGGACGAGAACCGTAAGCCAAGGAAACTGTGCAGTCATAGTGGGAGCCTACCCAATAAAGTTTGGTTGATGTAGAGAGTTCAGTCTGCTGAGCGAGATGCTTGAGAAGCAGTGCCCTGTAGAAGAGGTGTACCCACCTTGAAGAGGAGGTCAGATGCTGAACATTCTCGGACTTGTTTGAACACATGCTTGAGTCAAGCAAGATGCGAACAAAGTGCGACGTCGCTAAACCTGTTAATCGGGCAGTAGTCTGAGGGCAATGAGTCCTGAGGCTAGAAATCCTGAGATCAGGCGTGACCTTTGCACCTATTCCACAAAATAATCAGTTAGGGACAAATCAAGCCATGGCTTGAGATCGATAGCTGATGTGTCGGTAGGAAAATGTACCTAGTTATTTGTGCTCTACTAGCATACCCCCAATGTTAAGTTAAATAAACTTACATTGAGATAATCTGTTGTTTTTTAGCCAACATTTCACAACATGAAGTGTGGCTTACCTCCTAGACATGGATGTTTCAGGCGATTCGATACTTTATTGACCTCACGATCGCTGTAACTTCCGTCACAAAAGTAGTCATAAATTGAAAGTCTGAACCATCAGCTTTTGCAAAATTTCGTTACAATGCGTATCCCTTCAGCCTACGAAGGTAGCGAGCGAGATTCCGGACACATTTCGCAATATACTTTTGTGGCCGTTCAGGTGAGCCCTGTGCTGCCCGGTCAAATCCTGGGCATCTTAAGTGCAGTGCTTTGCAATGAATCAGGGATGCATCTGCCCTTTCCTAAACAACCTGTAGATTGGTATACCGTTCGTCAGCGCTTCAAAGAAATCTGGGGTTATGAGGATTTTCGATCGCCTCAAGGTGAGATTATCCAAGCGCTGCTAAGCCATCAAGATGCCCTGGTAATCATGCCGACGGGCGGCGGCAAGTCCATTTGCTTTCAGCTTCCCGCTTTGTTGAGTCAAGGACTTACCCTTGTGGTTTCGCCCCTAGTTGCCCTAATGGAGAATCAGGTGCAGGAGCTAAAGCAGCGCCGTTTTTCCGCTGCGCTGCTGCATAGCGAATTGTCTAGCCGCGATCGCAAGCAAACCCTCTGGGCGATCGAGCATCAAAAGCTGCGGTTGCTTTACCTTTCTCCAGAAACGCTGCTGAGCGCCCCTGTTTGGGAGCGGCTGATCCGACCGGAAGTGCAGATTAATGGGCTAATCCTCGATGAGGCGCATTGTCTAGTGCAGTGGGGGGACACATTCCGTCCGGCATATCGGCGGCTGGGGGCAGTGCGATCGGCGCTGCTGCAAGCCAAACCCGGAGGCAGAATGGCGATCGCCGCCTTCACCGCTACTGCCGATCCTGATGCCCAGCAAACGATTCGACAAGTTTTGCAGCTGCAAAAGCCGCAAATTTTTCTACAAAGTCCCTACCGAGCTAATCTAGATCTGTCTGTGCAGGTTGCCTGGACTCCCAGAGATCGACGGCAAAAGCTTTTGCGGTTTATTCAATGGGGCGATCGCCAGTCGGGATTAGTCTATGTCCGCACCCGTCGCGATGGCGAAGAGCTTGCCGTTTGGCTAAGGCAGCAGGGGTTTCAGACCGCAGCCTATCATGCCGGACTCAGTCCAGCAGAGCGTCGCCAAATGGAATCCGCCTGGATCGCCGGAACCCTGCAATTTGTCGTTTGCACAAGCGCCTTCGGCATGGGGATCGATAAGCCAAACGTCCGGTGGGTTGTGCATTTTCATGCGCCGCTGCTGCTGTCAGAATATGTGCAGGAGGTCGGGAGAGGTGGTCGAGACGGCAAGCGATCGCAGGCCCTTACCCTGATTAGTGAACCCACGGGATGGCTCGATTCTGCTGACAAACAGCGCCAGCAGTTCTTCCAAAATCAGACGCACAAACAGCAGCAAACCGCCCAAAAGCTTATGCGGCAGCTTCCCGATCGAGGAGAAATTAGTGCCGTGACGCGACAGTTCAAAGATAGTGCGATCGCCCTGTCTCTACTCCACAGTACCGGACAGCTAGAGTGGGAAGATCCATTTCATTACCGGATCGATCGCGCTGTCAAATCACAGGTCTTAAATCAATCTCAAGCCACGCAGCAGATGGCAAAATATCTGACGATTAAAGAATGCCGCTGGAGTTTTCTGCTTCAAGCCTTTGGCTTTGCCCAAGAGGCGGAAGACTTGAAGATCAAAGGGTGTCAGCACTGCGATCGCTGTCGCACCAAAAGCCGAAGTTAACCTACTGGCGATTCATGCATTGCAGCAGCCATAGCGTGGCGATCAGCCCCACAAAGTGCGCCATGATGGTGTTGGTATTGGACTGCACCAAGAAAATATCCAGCGGCGTGATGAAGCGAAGAGAATTACCGGAGAATACGGCAAAGCCCTGGGAGAAGGATTTGCCCACCAGAGAACCAACGATCGCCTGAGCGCCAAAGATAGTGAGCAGCATCCCAATTAAATTGATGAACAGACCTATGCGCAAAGATTGCACCAAATCTTTCGGCTTAGGGCGAGTCTGGGAGTCAGGTGTTTTTAGCTTGCGAGAGAGGCGCGTGTAGCGGAAAGCCCAAAAAGCACCCACAAAAAGGCATAGCAGCCCCAGGATAGCCAGCACCAGTCCGATCCCCGTTTCTGCACTGGCAATTGGAGTCTGCCCCGGAACCTGTGTTCCGCCCGCCGAATTAACGCCCAACCCAGAAGCCGCAAACAGCAAAACGAGCGCCGAGACAAACGCCAGAATAATTTGCACCCAAAAACTCGCCCAACCTGTAAGCCAAAAAGCTCCGGCAACGCGCTTGACGGCAGCAGGGACAGAATAGGATTCCGATCGATTGGTCATAATTTTTGCCAAAAGAACTTAAGGAACAGAATGCTGCGAATGTGCCCAAGCGTACCATAGCAGAATCGTTGTGCTCATACCAGTAGATTTGCGCGAGTGGGCGTTCCTAACTTTAAGGTACGAATTTTTTGAAAGGGCGCTTTGTAACCCTTTCAAAAAATTTATGCCCACAGTGCCCGCGCATGAAGTTGCGCCAGCATCCCATCAGGAAGACTGTTTCCAGGCGCTAGGGTGCGATCGCCTGCCCATGTAGACCGCTAGCCCTGCCAGAAATAGAAGTCCAGCCCCCCCGGCTAGAGGATTCTTATCAATTCCAGTTAGCCATTCTGGCACTCGCCCTGAATATTGGGCAAGTTGTCCGACATTGACAATGTAGTATCCCCAAATCAATCCGGCATGAAGCCCCAAGGGCAAACCCAATCGCCCCTGATGAACAGCACTCACGGGCTGCGCTTGCCTCCGAGTCGATCGCTTTGCCCAAACTAAAGTCAAGCCCAGCAGCAGCAGCCCCGGAAACTGAGGAAAAGTTCGGAATGCCTCTGACAATGGCTTAATGAAATGCAGTAAAGCAAACAGCAAGCTGCTGCCCCACAGAGAAATTTTGTCTCCATAATCTCGCTGTAGCTCATCCAGAATCCATCCTCGAAACACTAGCTCTTCGGCAAACCCAGTGCCTAATCCGATCGCCAAACCCTCCAGAATGGTTTTGAGCAACAGAACTGAGGGCGAAATCTGCCAATTGAGCCAGCCCAGCCGCTCCTGAATGCTAAATAGACCCAGAAGACTGAACAGACCGATCGCCATCCCCTGCAACAGCTCTTTACCATTTTGGCGAGTGGCAATTAGCCCATAGGTATTGAAGATGCGGCGATCGCGGTAGAGCCATTTGCCCCAGCGCCCAATCAGCAGCAGAAATCCCACAAACAGCAGCGGCATTGTGGTTAAAGTCACCGTGTTGGGATCTTTAACCCAGAAAGCGATGGGAGCGGCGATCGGCAGCCAGCAAGCCACCAGGACAGCCAGTAGACCCATAATGCGGATGGGTGCAGGATAGCAGGCTAGATTGGCAAGTAGGGATTTCAAATTACGGTCTCAAATAACAATCTTCACCAGCTGCCCCAAAGAAATTGCCCAAGACTGTGAGAGGGTTTCCGGGCTAATCTTCAGGTTCGATCGTGCTAATCAAACCGTGATTTTTTAACATTTCACAGTAGAACTCGGCGTGTTCTTGCTCACAGGTAATGACTAAAGCAATGCCGTTGGTATGTGCTTCCATCATAATACTGACTGCCTGGGGCATGGTGAGGCTACTGACGCTTTTCATCAGAGCCTGTACTACATGCTCCATAGAGTTAAAGTCGTCGTTGTGAAGCAACACCTTATAACGGGGCGCATGTTTGCGAACGGTTGACGTTGACTGTTGTTGAATTGTTTCGACTGCCACAGGTCTATCCTCTTTGTAGACTTCAGACTAAGTAAACTTCAGAACCAAGTAAACTTCAGAACCAAGTAGACTTCAGACTGATTGACGAAGGTTGCGGTTAAATACCACCTTCGCGGACGTGTACTTAAGAATCTTCTTCAGCCCTAAAGATACCGTCCTAAGCCTATTGTTACAAAAACTTACAGAGTTGTAATATCTAATTCAGCATTTGCTCACGAGATCTTGAACCGGGATGAAGCTGATTAAACTAGCTTCACCCGATCGAATTCAGAAACGACTAGGTTTCGCGTCGATCGCGGGTGTCTCTAAAAAACTCTCTCAAAAAATCAGAGTGGTTATGACATATGTAGGCTATTGAAAAATTTGCTCAGCAGTATTACATTTAGCGCTACGTGAGTGATAAGCCCGCGTGGTTTTATCCGTATAAAGCGTTAAATTTGCCTCAAAGACAGTTCTACCTCTACCTGTAGCGTAATTCAGTCATGGTGCCATGATAGGAAAAAAATTATATGACCGTTCAACCGACTGGCTCTGAGTTTAGCGCTAACACAATCACGGTTAACAATCAGGAACATCCAGAAATTGCTTTCAGCTCTTCAGGTGAATTTGCGATCGTCTGGCAAAGCCAAAGCCAGAGCGGAGATTTAGACATATACCAGCGTTTGTACCGATCGGATGGAGGAAGTTTAAGTTCAGAATTTAGGGTCAATCAGGCTGCAAACAGTCAAACTGACCCCGCTGTGGCGATCGATGGGCTGGGGAACTCTGTGGTCGTTTGGGCAAGCACCACCCAGGATGGCAGCACGAATGTATATGCTCAGCGGATTAGCTCAACGGGGCAGCGCATTGGCGGAGAAATTTTAGTCAATTCCTCAACGGCTGGCAATCAGACCGTTCCGACCGTAGCGATGGATTTGAGCGGCAGCTTCGTTGTCACCTGGACAAGCAACGGTCAGCCTAATGCAAGCACAAAGGGTAAAGACAACAGCGGTACAGGAGTCTATGCTCAGCGCTTTACGGCTAACGGTAGGGCGATCGATCGAGAATTCCGCGTTAATTCCGTTACAAGTGGTGATCAGGCAAACTCGACGATCGCTATGAACTCTTCGGGCAACTTTGTGATTGTCTGGGAGAGTAGTGGGCAGGATGACGGCAAGGGCATTTACGCTCAAATATACGAAAGCAATGGTCGGCGCGTCGGCTCTGAGTTTCAGGTTAACAGCACGGCAACGGGAAACCAAGATCAGCCGACGGTAGGCATTGATGCAGCCGGAAATTTTGTGATTGCCTGGAGGAGCCAGGATAGCGATAATTCAGGAATTTATGCGCAAAGGTATAGCGCCAACGGCAATTCGCGAGGTCGAGAGTTTCAGGTCAATTCCACAAGCGGCGGCACTCAAACCACGCCATCGCTCGGTATGGATGCAGAAGGAGGATTTATAATCACCTGGGCAAGTAATGGACAGGGCAGCGGATTTGATATCTATGCTCAGCGTTACAACCTGGATGGAAAGCGCTCTGGCAGCGAGTTTCGGATTAACAGAATTCAAAATAACGCCCAAACCGATCCGGCGATCGGCATGGCAGCAAATGGCGATTTTGTGGTGGGTTGGGTCACGAACAGTCAGAGAGCCGACACCGATATTGCTGCTCAGCGCTACGTGGCGGCTGTGCCACCCCCCCCAGGAACTATTGAAGGTACCAGAGAAAACGACAGGCTGCGGGGCGCTTCAATGAATGAAAAGATTTACGGCTATGGTGGCAATGATACCCTCCAGGGCTACGGCGGCAACGACTGGCTGTTGGGAGGCAATGACAGCGATCGTCTATCTGGCGGTGCTGGCAACGATACGCTAATGGGAGGAGCCGATCGCGATGGGTTAGAGGGCGGTAGCGGTAACGACATCTTGTATGGAGACGGCGGCAGAGATACGCTAACAGGTGGTGGCGGCAATGATATTTTTGTCATTGGGCAAGCCTCTGGAGGAGACGTGATCAAAGACTTCAAGAGCAAAAGCGATCTCCTGAAACTATCTGAGCAGCTACAGTTTAGCGATTTGAGAGTTACTCAAAGTAGTGGCAATACACTCGTTAAAGTGGGCAACGATGTCATTGCGGTACTGGAAGGAATTAATTCCACCACCATCACGTCAGCGGATTTTACTAGAGCCTAGTGCTAGAGCCTAGGGCCAACTCTATAGCCCTCTCAAACTAGATACTCCCAAACTGGACAGAAGGATGCAGAACGCTATCATAGTAGGCAGCGTGATATTTCTTAACGATTCTGTTGGAATCCTTATCTTACTGAATGACAATTTCACTGCCTGGTTCTAATAAGCTCAAGCCATTTTTGACGGAAAAGCTGTTCTTTGGTAACGAGCCAACCCCTGAACTCATTGCCATCTTAATGGTCTACTTTGTTCAGGGCGTTGTGGGACTCGCGCGTCTAGCCGTCAGCTTTTTCCTAAAAGATGAATTGGGGCTGGGTCCAGTGCAGGTTTCGGCTCTAATGGGCATTGCAGCGTTGCCCTGGATGGTGAAGCCGCTGTTTGGGTTCATCTCGGATGGTCTACCGCTGTTTGGCTATCGCCGTCGTCCTTACTTAATCCTGTCGGGCTTTCTGGGAGCTGGGGCTTGGGTGGCAATGGCGACCGTAGTTCATACGCCCTGGGCTGCGACTTTGGCGATCGCCCTTGGCTCCCTCTCCGTAGCGCTGAGCGATGTGATCGTGGATTCGCTGGTGGTGGAACGGGCGCGCAGCGAAGAGGTGAAGGATGCCGGATCGCTGCAATCTCTTACCTGGGGCGCTTCTGCATTAGGCGGGTTGCTGACTGCCTACTTCAGTGGGTTCTTGCTAGAGCACTTCACCAACCGTGCAGTGTTTGGCGTTACGGCAGTTTTTCCCCTCATCGTTTCAGGGGTGGCATGGCTGATTGCCGAGTCGCGCGTGACGGAAGCCAGCAACTGGTCGGCCATTTGGGATCAGGTGAAGCAGCTTAAGGGAGCCATTACACAGAAATCAATCTGGATGCCAACCGCATTCATCTTTCTATGGCAGGCAACTCCGACCGCAGATTCAGCTTTCTTTTTCTTCACCACCAACGAGCTGGGATTTCAGCCTGAGTTTTTGGGAAGGGTTCGGCTGGTCACGAGCTTAGCGGCATTGCTCGGCATTTGGGTGTTCCAGCGTTTTCTCAAGGGCATTCCCATGCGGGTGATGTTTGGCTGGAGTACGGTAATCTCTGCGGCGCTGGGGATGACGATGCTGCTGCTGGTCACTCATACCAATCGGGCGATCGGCATTGACGATCACTGGTTTAGCCTAGGCGATAGCATCGTGTTGACGGTGATGGGTCAAATTGCCTTTATGCCTGTTCTAATTTTGGCAGCGCGGCTTTGTCCTCCTGGCGTTGAGGCGACGCTATTTGCGCTGCTGATGTCTATTTATAACCTGGCAGGATTTCTTTCCTACGAGCTAGGAGCTTGGCTGATGCATGGGTTGGGCATCAATGAGTCAAATTTTGACAAGCTATGGTTTTTGGTAGTGATCACCAATCTGACCACGCTGCTGCCGTTGCCACTTCTGAGCTGGCTACCTGCGCAGGAAGGGTCATCTCAGCACTCTACCACCGTAGTACCTCTGGAGGTTCTACCGCTAGAGGGGGTGGTTGCTCTTGCAGACTCAGAGCTAGTTACAGAAATCGGCAAGTAGCAGCATTTCTTCAAAACCACAAATAAATCACCGATACCATAAGGCATCTATAGGCACCTATGCAGATTCAGCTTGAGCAAGACTACTCCGCCTCTTACGACCTGCAAGAGTGGCAAAAGGGATATCGATCGCTGCTTGAAGAACGCGACTATTGGATCGATGAAATTGAGGGACAGGTTCCTGCTGAGCTAAGCGGCACATTGTTTCGTAATGGCCCTGGTTTGCTAGATATCAATGGTCATCCCTTCCATCACCCGTTTGATGGTGATGGCATGGTCTGTGCCTTCACTTTTGGCGAGGGGCGCGTCCATTTCCGCAATCGATTTGTGCGAACTCAGGCATTTGTCGAAGAAGAGAAAGCTGGCAAAATCCTCTACCGCGGCGTATTTGGCACTCAGAAATCGGGGGGCTGGCTGGCAAATGCCTTCGATCTAAAGCTCAAAAATATTGCCAATACCAACATTCTCTACTGGGGCGAGAAGCTGCTGGCACTGTGGGAAGCGGCTGAACCCCATCGGCTCGATCCGGCAACTCTAGAAACGATCGGTCTGGAGTACCTAGATGGCGTATTGAAGACGGGTTCTGCGTTTGCGGCACATCCTCGGATTGATCCCAACTGCGATGGCGAACCTCGCCTGGTTAACTTTGCCATCAAGCCGGGACTCTCGACCAGCATCACCCTCTACGAGTTCAATCCTTCTGGCAAGCTGGTGCAGCAGCAGACTCATTCTGTGCCAGGGTTTGCCTTCATGCATGATTTTGCAATTACGCCCAACTACTGTGTTTTCTTCCAGGCACCCATGAGCTTTAACCCGCTACCCTTTTTGCTGGGGATGAAAGGCGCGGGTCAGTGTCTCAAGATTCAGCCTAATAAGCCAACTCAGGTGATCATTATTCCTAGACATGGCTCAGCGCCAATACAGATTATTCCTGTGGATGCTGGGTTTGTCTTCCACCACGCCAACGCTTTCGAACAAGAGGGTCTACTCTGCGTTGACTCCATTTGCTATGCCGATTTCCCGACGATCGATCCCGCTCAGGACTATCGAGAGGTCAAGTTTTCGGCTCTGGCTCCTGGTCAGCTCTGGCGCTTCCGATTTGACCTAAAAACTCAAACCGTTGAGCGAGCGTTAATTGAAAGCCGCTGTTGCGAGTTTCCGGTCGTGCATCCCGATCGCGTCGGTCGTCCCTATCGCTATGCCTACATGGGCGCGGCAGATGCGGCAACGGGCAACGCGCCCCTGCAAGCTGTGCTAAAAATTGATGTTGGCACAGGCGATCGCCAGCTCTGGAGTGCTGCCCCGCACGGCTTTGCGGGTGAACCCATCTTTGTGCCGCGCCCCAACGGACAGGCGGAAGATGACGGGTGGCTGCTGACGCTGATTTTTAACGGCGAATTGGAGCGATCGCAGCTGGTCATCCACGATGCCCGCGACATCCGCAAACCTCTGGCAAAGCTATCCCTTAAGCACCATGTGCCCTACGGACTGCACGGCAGCTTTACTCCTGAGCGCTTTCTAGCGATCGCGTAGAGTACAGGGTTCCTCCAAAGACAACATATGCCTCCCTTGCCTCCACCTAGAATTGTTTCCCTGATTCCTAGCGCCACAGAGATTGTGGCGGCTCTGGGTCTGGCTGATTGCTTGGTGGGTCGATCGCACGAATGCGATTATCCGCCTTCGGTGGTGAGTTTGCCGATTTGTACAGAACCCAAGTTTGATCCAGAAGGGACAAGCGCTGAAATTCACGATCGTGTCACTGATCTGCTGCAATCGGCGTTGAGCGTTTATCGTGTCAAAACTGAGGTTTTAGAGCAGCTTCAGCCTACCCATATTTTGACGCAAGCCCAATGTGAGGTCTGCGCCGTGAGTTTGGGAGAGGTTGAGCAGGCAGTCGATTGCCTGACCCATAGCCAACCTCAGATTATTTCGCTTCAGCCGAATGTCTTGGCAGATCTGTGGACAGATATTGAACAGGTTGCTGCCGCGCTGGGCGTTGAAAGCCAGCCTGTAATTGACTTCCTTCAGCAGCGAGTCGAAACCTGTGCCCAAGGTTCAAGCCTGATAGCCGATCGCCCCAGAGTCGCCTGTATCGAATGGATTGAGCCTCTGATGGCTGCCGGAAACTGGATTCCAGAACTGGTCGAGCTAGCAGGGGGACGATCGCTGTTTGGTGAGGTGGGTCAGCATTCACCCTGGCTTCAGTGGGAGGCGCTGACGATTGCCAATCCAGACCTCATTATTCTCATGCCCTGCGGATTTGATTTGACGCGGACAACCCAAGAGGCGCGATCGCTGCCTACCCATCCAGAATGGGCGAATTTGTCAGCCGTAAAGACTGGACAGGTCTACGTAACGGATGGCAATCAATATTTCAATCGTCCGGGTACCCGGCTGGTGGACTCTCTGGAAATCTTGGCAGAGATTTTGCACCCCGATCGCTTTAATTTTGGTTACGAAGGCTCAGGCTGGAGGCGCGTCAGAGAATTCAAAGACCCGGCGTGACAAATTGCAGTAACAGGCTGGCGATCGACCCTAGGAAGCCCAGGAAGCTACCGCCGCCGCCCCCGACCCGTTCGCGGCGCTTCTGCTTATCTTCTGCCTCTTGCATGGCCACCATGCCCTCGGTGAACTGAGTGGAGATTTGCAGCCCCTGACTGTTGCCCTGTGCCGTGTAGATCTCCTCAGCCGCCTGAGCGTCTGCCATTGCCCCAGGGCGATCGCCCAATCGAAACCGCGCCACCCCTCTAGCCAGAATGGCATGGGCAAAGTCAGGCTGCTGACTCAAAGCCTGATTATAGTTATTAATGGCATCCCGAAAATTACCGCGCTCTGCTTCCGCCAATCCCCAGGCATAGAGGCGATCGGGTGTGGCAATTTCTGTGGGCAAGCCCACGGCTCCCATCAAATTGGCTGAAGTAAGATTGGTTTCTGTCCAGGTTGCGCCTGTCACAGTTGCTCCCCGCAGGTCTGCTCCGCTCAAATCTGCTCCGCTTAGGTCTGCCCCGCTCAAGTTGGCGTTAAATAAAACCGCTCCCGATAGATTTGCCCCCCGCAGATTTGCGCTGCTCAAATTAATTCGGCTGAGATTTGCCTGACTCAGATTAGCTTTACTCAAGTCTGCACCTGACAGATTGGCATAGGTCAGCCCTGCGCCGCTCAAATCACAGCTTTCGCAGCGTTTGGTGCTCATCAGCTGCTGAGTATGCTGGATGTTTTCAGCCTTTACGGGTGTTGCCAGACAAAGTGACAGAGCCAGAAGTGAGAAGATACGGGGTTTCATAGGTCACAACCATGAGGTCAGAAGAGAGTTACAGTTTTGTAGAGATAAACTAGAAAAAAGAATAAAGCTCTATATATAGTGCCCTAAATCCTTGATTGTGGATTTATGACTCTACTGATGTTTTCCCTGTTGGTATTCTGCCCAAGCAATATTGAAGAACTTTACCCTCTATCATTCATTATGATTTCAGCTTGACATTTCAATATCTTGGTACTTCCATATCTTGACATTTCAATATTATGGCTTCAGTCGCTCCAGATGAGGCGCGTTTTTTCATTGCGTTGATTCCACCTATTGAGATTCAGAATTATGCCAACAGCGTGATTCAGGAGCTGGGCGATCGCTATCACACGCGCACCTCTCCATCGCCCCCACACATTACCCTACAGGCTCCTTTTCTCTGGCAAATGACAAATCTCTCGCGGCTAGAAAGCTGCCTCAGCCAGTTTACCCAAAACCAATCTGCCGTCCCGGTCAAGCTCAGCGGCTTTGGCAGCTTTGCGCCGCGAGTGCTGTATATCAACGTGCTCAAAACTCCCGAACTGTTGGCGCTGCAAGCTCGCCTCATGGCACAGCTTGAAACCCATGGCATTTTCGATCCAATTGTCCAGCACCGAGCTTTTTCGCCCCATATCACCCTTGCCTCCCGCAATCTGACTCTGGCTACGTTTCAGCAAGCCTGGTCTGAGCTACAGCTACGGCAGGTGGAATTTGAATATGTGAGCGATCGCCTTACTCTGTTGCTCCATGACGGTCAGCGTTGGCAAATTCGATCGCAGTTCTTAATGAATGCCCGTTTTTGATGCCAGTACAACTGCCCGCGAGTTTCAAGGGCGAACTAATTGATAAAAGATGGCTATATTGACTAACCTTCTTTGTAACTGAGTGCTACAGTCGGAGTAGAATCTTGTACTGATTGAGAGCGATCGCTCCATGAGCCAGCCCCAAACCGCTTCTGATCCTGCTTCCAAGCCAACTGAATCATCAGGTGGTGAGGCTTCTGTCCCAGAGAAGGCGACTGCACCCCCCAGCTACGTCAAGCTAGCCATGCGCAACATGGTACGCAAACGGGGCACATCGCTTTACCACTTTGCCCTCAGCACGATCGCTCTACTAGGGGTGCTGGTGGGTCTTGCCTACCTGACTCGCTAGAGGAATTGCGAATGTTGGAATCCTTACCTGTGCAAGTCGAAGTGGCTGTACAGGACTGTTTTTTTGAGGCGGCAGGGCTGGATGCTCCAGTGTCTGAAGCAGAGTGGCAAATTTGGTTTCAGCAGTGGCTCAAGGCTCTAGCGCCCAACTTCCTACAAAGCCCTATTTTTGAAGGGTATCCCGGCGTTGCAGAGCATCAAGAATATGAGCTGAGCTTGCGTCTGACCAATGATGCTGAAATTCAGTTGCTCAATGCTCAGTATCGCCACAAAGACCAGCCGACCGATGTGCTGGCATTTGCGGCGCTAGAGACAGACTATCCTCAGCTTGAGGACATGGCGGAGCAGCCGCTTTACCTAGGCGATATCGTGATTTCGGTAGAAACTGCCCAAACTCAGGCTCAGCAGCACCCTCTGCGGCATGAATTGGCGTGGCTAGGCGCTCATGCCTTACTGCATTTACTGGGATGGGATCATCCAGATGAGGAAAACCTGATGCTGATGCTGAAGCAACAAGAGAGGCTATTACAGCTCGTGGGGCTACAGACAGAGAGACTCCAGAGTTATTATCATGAAGCACATCCCAAGGCGTAAAACAGGAGCGCCTGACTACGCCGGGTCAGAAACCGTGAACTTTAACATTAATTTACCTGGCGATCGCCTAATTAAAGTTCATAAGAAAGTTGCAATAATAGCCTGTGGTTATACAGTTCCTAACTGTTGATTGGTTTACACCCCACCTCGCACCTGTTTAAGTTGCTTATGACTATGACTCCAGAAGTCCCGACAGAGACTCCGCTGCGCCCTACCGTTGAAAATAACAGGGCGCTTTCTTGGCGGGTTGCCTCCAATTTGTTTGTCAGTTTTAAGTATGCTTGGGCAGGGCTGAGCTACACGTTTTTGACTCAGAGAAATTTCCGCATTCACGTCACGGTCGGCAGTTTGGCGATCGCCCTCGGCATCTATTTACAGGTCACTCGCGTTGAAGTTGCCATCATTGGGTTAACCATTGGCGCCGTGTTGACCATGGAGCTACTCAACACGGCACTAGAATCGGTGGTGGATCTCACCGTCCGGCAGACCTATCATGAGCTGGCAAAAATCGCCAAGGATTGCGCCGCTGGGGCTGTCTTGGTCTCTTCCCTAGCCGCCGTGATCGTTGCCGGGTCGCTGCTGTTGCCTCCCTTGCTCGATCGTTTACAGGTCAACTTTTTTTAAGTCCTCTTCTACGCCCCTATCCTCTCGCTTTTCCATAACCTCTCGCTTCCTTAAAATCGCTCCTATGATTCTGGTCATCGACAACTACGATAGCTTCACCTACAACATCGTTCAGTATTTGGGAGAGCTAGGGGCAGAGCTGGCAATTGCCTCTGAGGTCGTGGTCTATCGCAATGACCAGATTACGCTAGAGCAGATTCAGCAAATGCAGCCTGATGGGATTGTGATATCGCCGGGACCGGGACATCCTGATGAGTCGGGGATCTCTCTAGATGTGATTCGGCTCTTGGGTGTGAACACGCCCGTTTTGGGTGTCTGTCTGGGGCATCAGGCGATCGGGCATATGTTTGGCGGCAAAATTACGGTGGCATCTGAGCTAATGCATGGCAAAACCTCACCGATTTACCACAAGGGCACAGGCGTATTTACGGGGTTGGAGAATCCTTTGACGGCAACTCGATATCACAGTCTAGTGATCGATCGCCAAACCTGTCCAGCGGATCTGGAGATTACTGCTTGGGTAGAAGATGGCACGATTATGGGGGTTCGCCACCGCGACTATCCCCACATTCAAGGCGTTCAGTTTCATCCTGAAAGCGTACTCACTCAGTCGGGTAAGCAGCTTTTGAGAAATTTCTTGGTTGCTATTAACCCTGAGTAGACAGTTCTGAAAATACATAAGCCATGCACATCGCTTCTCAAATACTGCCCCTAATCCCTGTAAGCTAGGTAATTGCAATTGTTGGGTGGCTGAAGCCCATTACACTTGCGGGGATCGTAAACTGTGGGAGGAGACTATGAAACGACGACAGCTGATTCAATACGCCGGGGCTGGTCTTGCTCTATCTTTGAGCGGTATTGTGGGGCGATCGGCTCAAGCCCAGAGCAGCGCTGTTAGCATCCAGTCGCTAGGGCATATGTGCTTTTTATTTAGCGGCGACGGACGGCGGATTCTGGTCAATCCTTTTCGACCGATCGGCTGCACGGCAGGCTATCGCGCGCCTCGCGTCGGGGCCGACTTGGTGATGATTAGCAGTCGGCTCTTTGACGAAGGGGTCATTGAGGGATTACCGGGCACTCCTCGAATTCTGGATGAGCCGGGAGTCTACGAGTTTAGCGGCATGCAGGTGCAGGGCATTGGCACCGATCACGACACCCGCCAAGGCAAGCAGTTTGGCACAAATGTGGTTTGGCGCTGGAACCAAGGTGGAGTTAACATCCTGCACTTGGGCGGTGCGGCGGCTCCTATCACAGTCGAGCAGCAGATTCTCATGGGTCGCCCCGATATTCTGCTGATTCCGGTAGGGAATGGTGTCAAGGCATACACGCCCGAAGCAGCGAAGGCGGCAGCTCTGGCGCTGAACCCGAAGCTGATTATCCCGACGCAATACCGCACTCAGGCCGCTGATGCTGCAACTTGCGATATTTTGCCGTTGGATAATTTTCTGTCGCTGATGTCAGGAACGCCTGTGGATCAGGTAGGCGACACAATTTCGCTGGGCAACGCCGATCTGCCTAGTTCAGGCAGTCAAATTAAGGTTCTAAGCTACGCTTTCTAGGACTGTCTTAGAGCGATTAAAAGTTGCCTTTTCTAGGGTCTGGGTACAACAATAAGAATTGTCTACCCCTCATATCGCTCTAGCTATGCAAACGCCAGTCATGCAAACAGAATATGCTCAGCGTCGCGCAAAACTCATGACTAGCATCGGCAAAGGCTCTGCGGTTTTTCGCAGTGCGCCCATGGCGGTGATGCATAATGACGTGGAGTATAACTTCCGGCAGGACAGCGACTTTTTTTACCTGACAGGTTTCAACGAGGCGGAAGCCGTAGCGGTGTTTGCACCCCACCATGAGGAGCATCGGTTTATTCTATTTGTGCAGCCTAAGGATCTAGAAAAGGAAACCTGGACGGGCTATAGAGTGGGCGTAGAGGCTGCCAAAGAGCAATATGGTGCAGATATTGTCTATCCGATCGCCGAACTAGACGAGAAGCTGCCGCAGTACCTGGAAAAAGCCGATCGCATCTACTATCGGCTAGGACGCGATCGCGCTTTCAATGAAACGCTTCTCACCCATTGGCAGAAGCTGCTGGCAACCTATCAGCGCAAGGGATTTGCTCCAACAGCCCTTGAAGATCCGGCTTCAATTTTGCACCCAATGCGCCAGATCAAAAGCGCGGCTGAGATTGACTTGATGCGGAAAGCGGCGGCGATCGCGGCTGATGCCCATAACCGCGCCCGCGAGTTTGCCCGCCCCGGACGCTATGAATATGAAGTCCAGGCTGAGATCGAACATACTTTTCGGCTAGAGGGCGCACTGGCTGCCTATCCCTCAATTGTGGCTTCGGGCGCCAATGCTTGTGTGCTGCACTACACCGAAAACAATCGTCGGATGCAGGACAACGAGCTGCTGCTGATTGATGCCGGAGCCGCCTACGAATACTACAACTCTGACATTACGCGCACCTTCCCCCTCAGCGGCAAGTTTACCCCAGAGCAAAAGACGATCTACGAGATTGTGCTGGAGGCTCAGATGCAGTCGATCGCCCAAGTTCAGCCTGGAAACCCCTACAAGCAAACCCACGATGTGGCTGTGCGCGTCATTGTCGAAGGTCTGATGGAGTTGGGGCTATTGCAAGGCGACATTGAAGAGATTATCAAAGAAGAGAAATACAAGCCTTTCTACATGCACAAAACTGGGCATTGGCTTGGTTTAGATGTTCATGATGCGGGTGTTTACCAGCATGGAGAAACCCCCCATAATCTTGAGCCGGGACAGATACTAACTGTCGAACCGGGAATCTATATTTCGCCCTATATCAAGCCTGTAGAAGGTCAGCCAGAAGTTGATCCGCGCTGGCATGGCATTGGTATTCGGATTGAGGACGATGTTCTGGTAACCTCTACAGGCTCCGAAATCTTAACGGCAGGTGTGCCCAAGTCTGTAGCAGAAATGGAGCGCTGACGCTGAAAATACACAAACTACAATAGACCTCTTGAGACCTCTTGCAAATTAACGCGACGTGCGACTCTTTCTCTAAAGCTCTTGATCTACGTGGGGCAAGCAAGATGCCCATCCCACAAGGCTTTTAGACCAAGTTGTACATCGCGTAAATTAAGATTTTCAAATTGGATAGGTTGGGAGCTTAGGTTTTGTAGGGGCAAGGCTCTTACCAAACCTACATTTGCAAGAGGTTCAATAAAGATCGGCATGAAGCCTGATCTTGTCTATCTCACAGGAGGGACAAGGGCGCGATCGCAGGTTTACCCTTGCGACGGAGTGATCTAGCTAGCCAGCTTTGTAAGCTAACCCTTGTACATCTGTTCGCACACCAAAGGTTTAATTCAATGGCAAGCAAGGAAGAGACTAAGGGCAAGCAAGGTTTTGCATCAATGGATGAAGACAAGCGCAAGGCAGCAGCCAGCAAAGGCGGCAAGACCAGCAGCAAGTCTGACGATACTGCGTCTACAGACTCTAAGTCTTCCAAAGCGGCTGCCGAGGTTGAAGATGATGATTCAGAAGATTTAGATGCCCTGCTAGATGCTTTTGAAGAAGGCGATCTGACCGCGATCGACCTAGAGCAAGCCACCGAAATGATTGAAGAGTGGCAAGAGACGTTGAGCGAATCCAAAGAGTCTGAACTCAAGGCAATCGGCAGCAGCCTTAAGAAGCTGAGTAAGTCGCTCTCCAGCGGCAAAGCTAAAGCAGAAGATCTTGCCGAATTGCTAACTCATCTGGGTGAGCAGGTTGACGAATCGGCAAATAATGCTGATCGCGGCTACAAGACCAAGCTTCACACCTTGGGACGCGCTTTTAAGAAAGCCGCCAAATCTCTAGAAGAATAAGCAATTTAGCAGCGATCGATCGTTGAACTAGATTAAGGGGAGCGATAGATAAATATTGCTCCCTTCTTGTTGGGCTACTTGACGCAAAGTGCAATGCCAATTTAAGACCCAAACAGGTTAAGACCCAAACAGGGCAGATGATTTTTGAGAGCCTCACTCCGCGCGGCTCTCAAAAATTTAAATTGGTATAAGAATTGCACAGGGCGCAAGGTTAGAATGAACCATATTCAGCTCAAAGTTAGGCACGATAGACTATTACTGCGCTAGGTCATCGAACGATTTCAAGCCTCCCTAGTATTCCCTAGTGTTTAACCCTTGTGCGTTATCAAATTACTCACACCACCTTCTATAGCTACGATCGCCCTGTTCTCCTCTCGCCTCACATCATCCGGCTGCGCCCTCGCTGCGACGTTCAGCAAAAGCTGCACTCATTTTCGCTCCAGCTTGATCCGCCGCCTAAGCAAATGTCAGAGAACGTTGACTTGGACGGCAACGCCATCCTCAAGGCCTGGTTTACTGAGGAACCGATCGCCCAATTTACCCTTGAGGCAATTTCTGAGGTCGAAACTCTTTGCCACAACCCTTTCGTCTATATGATGGAACCTTGGGCTGTGAGTCTGCCTATGGACTATCCCAGCTCTATCCTGAGCCGCTTGCAGAGCTACTTACAGCCTTACTGGAGCAATCCGTTTTCCCAAGGTGCGATCGATCCAGAAGCCATGATGCTAGCGCAAGACATTTGGCAAGCCACAAATAGCACGACTGCTTTTCTGAATGAACTGAATCAGCGTATCTATAAAAACTGCGGTTACGGAATGCGCGAAACCGGATCGCCGCTGCCTCCCGGCATCACTTGGCGGAGCAAGCAAGGCTCCTGCCGCGACTATGCTGTGCTATTTATGGAAGTCTGCCGAGCCGTGGGCATTGCCTCTCGGTTTGTCAGCGGCTACCAAGAAGGCGATCCTGACAGCAGCGATCGTCATCTGCACGCTTGGGCAGAGGTGTATCTACCCGGAGCCGGATGGCGGGGCTACGATCCTACCCATGGGCTGGTCGTGAGCGATCGCCATATTCCCCTCATTGCCAGCGCTAGCGCAGAAGACACGGCTCCCGTCAGCGGCAAGCTCAAAACGCTGGGCGTAAATTCATCCATGCGGTACGAGCTGTTCATCAAACTCATACAGGACTAGCATCCCCTCACTCCCCCACTTCCTCGCTCCCTGCCTCCTCATTCCCCACATATTCCCACTCAATATTGGGCATCTGCTCAAAAGCTTGCCGGAGCGAGATCTCCCAGAGCTGGCGCATTTTCACCAAATAGGAATCGCTCGATCGTAGTCGCAATTGATGCCGTAGGTAGAAGCTATCAGTTTCATACATCACCAGATCGATCGGCGGCCCTACCGAGATATTGGACTTCATTGTAGAGTCGATGGATAGCAGCGCTGACTTGGCAGCTTCTTCTAGCGGCGTGTCGTAGGTGAGAGTGCGATCGAGAATAGGCTTGCCATACTTGGTTTCACCAATCTGAAGAAACGGCGTTTCGGGGGTTGCCTGAATAAAATTGCCCTGACTATAAATCATGAACAGTCCGGGGGCTTCGTCAGGCATCTGCCCCGCTAGCAGCAAAGTCGAGTGGTAGTCAATGCGGTCTTTCTCCAGCCAAGGGCGCTCTTGACTCTGAATTTGGCGAACCTTGCCGCCAATGTATTGCGCTACGTCATAGAGCGTTGGCAGAGAATGCAGGTTTTCGCCCTTCAGCTTTAGGTCTTGATTCAGGTCATTGATCACCGCCTGAGTAATTGACAAATTCCCTGAAGCTGCGATCAAAATAACGCGCTGTCCGGCATCAGAAAAGTTGAACAGCTTTTGGTAGGTAGAAATGTGATCTACCCCTGCATTCGTGCGAGAGTCAGCCGCAAGAACCAATCCATGACGGGTGATGATACCTAGGCAATAGGTCATGAAGCAAGTTGGGATAATATGATGTGTCTAAAGATTTTAATCTCTCCGCTTCCACAGCCCTATGACAATGCCGGATCATTCACAAGATAATTTGCCAGAGAGTTCATTGGATAGCTCACTGGATGAACTGCCAAACGCTTCGAGTGCTGCTTCAAGCCCCGCGATTAAGCTAGATCAATTTTTGAAATGGTCAGGGGCAGTGCAGACGGGGGGTGAGGCAAAGCTGCTGATTCAGAGTGGCGAGGTCAAAGTCAACGGCAAAATGGAGACTCGTCGCGGACGCAAGCTGATGGAGGGCGATCGCATTGCGGTTATGGGTGAGAAATTTATTGTGCATCTCTCAGAGCTGAAGTCTCAAGCTAGCTCTCAGGATTAGGCTGGTAAATAGCAACTGGAAGCAGAACGGCTCATCCTCTGGGGAGGCGATTTCTGGGGAGACGATCGCAGCTTTAGCCCAACCAGTTTCCTGGAGCCAGTTTTCTAGTAATCTTTGAGGAGTCTGCGCCTAATTCAAGAACTTTATGGCTGATATTATGCAAACTGCTGATCTGGACAACACTATTTCTATTCTTCAACAGGGTCTAAATTCTATCTCTTCTGAGGATGCCCTGAAGCTCGTTGAAAGCTGGAAGCAGCAGATTAGGGCAAACATTTCTAGCACGACTCTAGACGAAGACCTAGAGCGGCTGAAATTAGCATTGATGGGGGTCACGGATGCTTCGATCGCAGCCGCCATTGCCGATCTGGGTCAAGACACGATTCAATTTGCAGACAGCTTAGCTAGCGAATCGGCGGATGGCGAAGTGGCGGATGGCGAATTGATAGAAAAAGTCAGGCAGCTAGGGGCTTTGCTATCTCAGGCAGCTAATTCCCTGGAGTAGGTTACTCAGGCTGTAGCCATTACCCCCCACTCCGTACGCCCATCTGGACGCGCCAGAGATTGGTATAAATGCCTCGCTGCTCTAGCAGATCGTCATGGTTGCCCTGCTCCACCAGTTTGCCCTGCTCCATCACATAAATCCGATCGGCATTGCGAATGGTGGATAAACGGTGGGCGATCGCAATGGTGGTCCGGTTTTGGGTAATGCGCTCTAGCGATCGCTGAATTGCGGCTTCCGTCTCGTTATCTACAGCAGAAGTGGCTTCGTCCAAGATCAGAATCGGCGGATTTTTCAGCACTGCCCTGGCGATCGCCAACCTTTGGCGCTGTCCCCCTGAGAGCTTTTGTCCTCTTTCCCCCACGATTGTGTCGTAGCCTTGGGGCAACTGATCGATAAACTCTTGGGCTTCGGCAACTTCTGCCGCTGCCATTGCCTCAGCCAGCGTTGCCGATGGGCTGCCATAGATAATGTTTTCTAGCACCGTGCCGTGAAACAAAAACACGTCCTGACTCACTAGCCCGATGGCGCTCCGCAAGCTGTGTAGCTCCAAATCACGCAGCTCAATGCCATCTACCGTAATGCTACCCGACTGAATTTCGTAAAACCGCAGCAGCAGCTTCACCAGCGTGCTCTTGCCCGAACCCGTAGAACCCACGATCGCCGTTGTCTTTCCCGCAGGAATGTGGAGTGACAGATGCTCGACCACAGGAGCGCGATCGCGGTAGGCAAATGTCACGTCCTTAAAAACAATTTCGCCCCGGATCGATCGCCCGTTGCCCAACAAATTGTCTCCCAACAAATTGTCTCCCAACAAATTGTCTCCCAGAAGCTTGTGTCCTGAACGAATGGCGATCGGTGTATCCAGCAAATTCATGACGCGATTTGTCGATGCCATTGCCCGCTGATACTGATCCAACGTTTCGCCCAGCCGAGTCAGCGGCCACAGCAATCGCTGAATCATCACAGTCAGCGTGCTGTAGGTGCCCACCGCCATCTTGCCCTCGACTGCCTGCAATCCGCCATATACCAGCAGCGCCGTAAAACCCACCAAAATAATCATGCGAATCAGCGGCACAAAAGCAGCGCTGAGGGCGATCGCCTGACGGTTGCTATGGCGATAGGCTTCACTTTCTAGCCGCAGCCGCTCGACTTCGTAATTTTCGGTGACAAAGCTTTTGATCGTGACAATGCCGCTTAGGTTATTAGACAAACGACCGCTGAGTAAACCGACCTTCTCGCGCACATCCGCATAGCGAGGCGCCAGCAGCTTTTGAAAGGCGATCGAACCCCACAAAATAAACGGCATCGGCAACATCGCCATCCAGGCAACGCTGGGCGCCACCAGAAAGAAGCCGCCGCCCACTAGCAGCACGGTCGTGATCACCTGGATCACTTCATTGGCACCAAAGTCTAGAAATCGCTCTAGCTGATTGACATCATCATTGAGGATCGACATCAGCCCGCCTGTGCTACGCGCCTCAAAATACTCTAGCTCCAGATCCTGCACATGCCGATAGGCATCCAGCCGCAGGTTATGCTGAATTTTTTGTGCTAGATTGCGCCACAGCCGCGCGTAGGCATACTCAAATACCGACTCCAAAACCCAAACTAAGACTGTAAAAGCCGCCAGAATCAGAAATTGTTGCCTGACATCTTGAACGCCGAACTGGGCGATCAAAGAATTCTGGCGCTGTACGATCGTATCTACTGCCACCCCGATGAGCACAGGGGGGGCTAGGTCAAAAAACTTGTTGAGGACAGAGAAGAGAGTCGCTAGCCAAAACTGCGATCGATAAGTCTGCCCATATTGCAACAGCCGCACCAAAGGCTGTTCAGATGCTTTATGGCTCTTTGCTTTATGGCTCTCTATGTTATCCCCTTTAGTCGTTGCCAATCTTTTAATTCCCGCGTTGCATAATGGTGCTGATTGAGACTAAAACTTCAGCCGATGGCGATGATTATTGACCGATTCCACAATGCCCAGCGCTATGAAATTGGTCAACAGTGCCGATCGTCCATAGCTGAGCCAGGGTAACGGAATTCCGGTCACGGGAGCCAGCCCGATCGTCATGCCAATATTGATCAGCACCTGAAACACAATCATCGACAGCACGCCGATCGCTAGCAGAGATCCAAAATTATCTTTGGCATTTTGGGCAATAATTACCAGCCGCAAACACACCAACCAAAACAGCAGCAGCACTAAAATACACCCGACAAAACCCATCTCTTCACCGATCGCCGAAAAAATAAAGTCGGTATGCTGCTCTGGAATGAAGTTAAGCCGCGTTTGGGTGCCCTGGTTTAGCCCTCGCCCCATCAGTTCTCCAGCACCAATGGCAATACGCGACTGGATCAGGTGATAGCCGCCCCGCAACGGATCTTTGTCGGGATCAAGAAATAGGGTAAGGCGATCGCGCTGATACGATTTCAGCACATGCTCCCAGGCAAAGTTGCCTAGCCCTCCCGCCACCAGATTGATCACCGTAAAGAAAAACGTCCCAATCCACGCCCAGGGCAGCGTTCTCCAGGCGATCGCACCCACTACCCCAATCCACACCAGCCATCCCGGTAGAAACAGCCCAAAACAGATAGCAGACACCAGCGGCGAAACCATCAGCAGTAGCCAACCCGGCTTAGCATTTGCCCAGTAGAGCATTCCCAGCAAAATTGCCCCAAACACCAGCGAGGTGCCCAAATCGGGCTGTAGCAGGATTAATATCCAGGGCAGAACTGTAATAGCCAAAGCTTTAAGGACGATCGGGATACTGGATGCCCCCTGTTCTTGCAGCAGCGAAGCCAAGACAATGATCACGCCCACCTTGGCAAATTCGGAAGGTTGGATGAAGAATTCTCCCACACCTACCCAGCTCTGTGCTCCGTTAGCGGTCGTGCCGATGAAAATAATGACCAACAGAACTACGTTGGTAATGCCATAGATAATCCAGCGCCACTGCATTAGGTTTTCATAGCGCCAGCGGGCAATCATTAGCGTTGCGAGCAGCCCCACGCCGCCCGTCAGATTATGCTGCCACCCATAGTTTGCCAGCTCTGTATGCATGACCGTGCTGTGAATCGCTACGCCACCCAACAGGGTCAACCCAACGCTAAGCAAGATTAAAAGCCAATCTACTTCTTGCCAAGGCTGGAGCAAAGATTTCCAACTAATGCGGCTAAACAGGGATTTTTGCAGCATGGGTTTGGCGGTAGGTCAAGAACTTGGAGAACGGATGGGTGATGGGATAAAGGGGTGGATGGGTGACGGGGTAGAGGGGTGGATGGATGATGAGAGTGTCCGAATCTACCCCTTTACCCATTCACTCATCTACCCTTCTACTCCTCTACGTCAAGCTAACGCAGCGATCGAGACACGGGCGGCAATTTGCTGAGCGATCGCCTTCAAAGCCTGAGCCGATGCCGAATCCGGCAGGTCAATGACGATAGGAATACCGCGATCGCCCCCTTCCCGCACAGGCATCTCTAGTGGCACACAGCCCAGCAAAGGCAGCCCCAGCTCTTTAGAAGTCCTTTCGCCGCCACCAGAGCCAAAAATATCGTATTGGCGATCGGGCAGATCGGGCGGAATAAAGTAGCTCATGTTCTCGACAATGCCCAACACCTGCACCTGCAACTGCTGAAACATTCGCAGACCCCGACGGGCATCCATTAGCGCCACAGCCTGCGGAGTGGTGACAATCACGGCACCTGCCATGGGCACCGCCTGCGCTAGAGTTAACTGGGCATCTCCAGTACCGGGCGGCATATCTACAATCAGGTAATCTAGATCGCCCCAGCGCGTTTGGTAAAGAAACTGGCGGATAATGCCGTTGAGCATCGGCCCTCGCCAAATCACGGGCTGATCGGGGTCAATCAAAAAGCCCATCGACACCAGCTTCACCCCATAGTTGAAAGCAGGCTCAATAAATTCGCCCTTTTCATCTTGCTGCACCTGAATTTTGGTGTGAGCTAAGCCCAGCATTGTCGGCGCGTTGGGACCATAGATATCGGCATCGATCAGCCCTACCTTTGCCCCCATCTGCGCCAGAGCCACCGCAACGTTCACAGCCACCGTACTCTTGCCTACGCCACCCTTGCCGCTGGAAACTGCCAGAATATTCTTGACTCCAGAAATGCCCGTGCGATCGGGCAAAGCCTTTTGCTGAGGCGTTTCCGCAGTCACCTCTACTGAGACACTCTGTATTCCCGGCAGAGCTTTGATTGCCCGTTCGCAGTCTTCCACTATAAATTGCCGCAATGGACAGGCAGGAGTTGTCAGCACCAGCGTAAAACTGACATTGCCCTCCTCTACCCGGACGTTACGAATCATGTTCAGCTCAACCAAGCTCTTGCGAAGCTCAGGATCTTGAACCGGACGCAGCGCTTCCAGAATGGCGTTGGCATTAATATCAGACGTTATATTCTTCACCGTGTTCTCCACCATAGCAGCGATCGCTAGAGCTACCTCAATCTAAACAGCAAACAGCTTAAACAGGAAACAGCTCGCTCTCAATGCCTCATTCTACCGTTAGGCAGAACGGGTTAACCGAACAAATTGGTAGAAGGCAGATTAGCAGAAGTAAGAGGGGGAGACGATCGCTTGACTAGCACCCAGCAGCAGCACCCAACCCAAAAAATCTAAGCCATCTGGTTTAGCAAACTTTTGCCGCCGGGTTGTGTTAGTCAATAGCTCTCGCTCTACGGTCTGCGCTAGCTCACTCGCCACCTTTGCCGCATAGGGGCGAATCACCGACCAAACTAACGGCGACAGCCAACCCTTGAGGGTCACCGAATAGGAAACGTAGGTGCCGCAAACTGTGGATTCTACTCGGTAGGTAACGCGCTCTTCCACTCCGGGCAACGCGAAAATTCTGACGCTCAACAGCTCTTGGGGCAGCACCCGTTCCACAAAGATTTGGATGGGCATTGGAAACAGACGGCTAACAGCCTGATAAATTAATCCCGGCTTAGGAATCTGACCGCGAGGCACATCCGTTTTTGCCAGCAGCGGATGCCAGGACACATCTGCCAAATCAACTACTTTTTGCCACAAGTCATCCACTGAGGCTGAACTCAAGACCTGATAGGTCACAACTAGGGGCGAAAATTCCCTCCAGCTTCGTCGCACCAGACGAACAATTTTTAACCAGAAACCTAGCATGACGATTTCCCTCTATCGGTCTCGCAGCAAAATAGCATCAAGATTCTCCCACTGATGCTGCATCTCTATCAGCTTATCGCTCTAGAATAAATCAGCGCAGTTTGCTAAGGATCACGTACAAGATAAAACCCAATAGTTTTTGGGGTAGTCCTTACCTATATACCACTATCGTTTATTGGAAGTGTCGCGCGGAGCGCGACACTTCCAATAAACGATTACGAGCCAGCTAATTTACGCAATGTGTGACTCTTTCTCTAAAGCTCTTGCTCGTCCTATAAGACTTTTAGATCAAGTTGCACACTGCGTTAATTTGCCATCTTCAGTCAATCGCAAAGTCCTCCTAATTTTTCTAAAAGCTGGATTTCAAAGGCTCTCCGCGCCTTTGAAATCCAGCTTTTAGGGTTTTGTGGCGCGCGCCACAAAACCCTAATTTGCGATCTGCTAGTTCTACGTGTATTGAGAGGGCTGCCAGCCTGAATTCTATGCCTACCCCAGCCCCATATTCGTTACATTCATTAACGTAATGCTGCGCTAGAGTGCCACACATCGGTATAGGCTAGATTAACAGGAAGGTTTGACCTACAGGGCAGGGTGAGTTTTACGTCACTTGTCTCTCCCAAACAGCCTTCGATCGCGTCATCAATTTTGCTTCATTATCGTTTGAATCTCTTATTGCTATGGTGAAATCTCCAGTCTCCGGCACAGCTTCAGGCTTCTCTGGCGCTTCTGCGCCTCCTTCTGATTCACGGCAGCGCGTTAGCGCATTTCTTCAGCAGTTGCAGGATCACATTTGCACAGGGCTAGAAGCTGCGGACGGACAGGGAACTTTTCAGGAAGACAGCTGGAAGAGAGAAGAAGGCGGCGGTGGGCGATCGCGGGTTCTCAAATCAGGCGGCGTTTTTGAGCAGGGTGGAGTCAACTTTTCAGAAGTTTGGGGACAGGAACTTCCTCCTTCTATTTTGGTGCAGCGTCCAGAGGCGGCCGGACACGGGTTTTACGCGACGGGAACCTCTATGGTTCTCCATCCTCACAGCCCTTACATTCCTACGGTTCACCTCAACTATCGCTACTTTGAGGCAGGCCCCGTTTGGTGGTTTGGCGGCGGCATCGATCTCACGCCTTACTATCCCTTTACCGAAGATGTGGTGCATTTTCACCAGACCCTAAAAGATGCCTGCGATCGCCACCACAAAGAGTATTACCCCACCTTCAAGCGTTGGTGTGACGAATATTTCTATCTCAAGCACCGTCAAGAAACGCGGGGCGTAGGCGGGATCTTCTTCGACTATCAAGATGGCACTCGCAGCAAGCTCTATCACGGCCCTAATCCCAAAACTTCTTCCAACCCCACGGGCACTGCGGCTCAATATAGCGATGCTGTCGGAGAAATCTCTCCTCGAAGCTGGGAAGAAATCTTTGCTTTTGTGCAAGGCTGCGGCAACGCGTTCCTGCCTGCCTATTTGCCCATCATCGATCGCCGACAGGGCTTGGAATGGGGCGATCGCCAGCGCGATTTCCAGCTCTACCGACGCGGACGCTATGTAGAATTTAATCTGGTTTACGATCGCGGCACCATTTTTGGGCTGCAAACCAATGGGCGCACTGAGTCGATCCTCATGTCTCTGCCGCCCCTCGTGCGGTGGGAGTATAGCTATCAACCTGAACCTAACTCTCCTGAAGCTCAACTCTACGAAACTTTTCTTAAGTCACAAGATTGGTTGGGCGGGGGGTTCTAAATCTTTGAACTCAAGCTGAGCCAATCAACTTCTCTGGGAATCATGCGATCGGGTGTAGAGATTATGACTTTCCTGGGGCACCCTGGGTAATATTGGGTAGGCTGTACCGAACTCGTTGAGTCAATAGAAACAGGAACTATCCTTCCCGTCAGATATTTCTGTCATCAGACATCTCTGTCGAAGGTCCGCTAAGATCTGCTGCGGGTTTCTCACTCTATTTTTGGCTTCGAGATCTTCGAGCCTACTACTTTCAGTGCTTCTGTGAATGGGTACATCGATCGACTACGTTTCTAGAGAAGGGCAAAAATTCCAATGGAGCAGAAGATTCATACCACTCAAGACGGCAAAACTGTCGTTGTTCTGGCTCCCACTGGGCGGCTAGACATCACGACTGCTTGGCAATTTCGCCTCAAGCTACAGGAATGCATTGCCAAAATTAGCCCGTATATTGTGGTTAACCTGAGCCAAGTCAATTTTATCGATAGCTCTGGCTTGACCTCGCTTGTAGCTGGAATGCGGGATGCTGATAAAGTGAACGGCAGCTTTCGGATTTGTAATGTCCATCCCGAAGCAAAGTTAGTTTTTGAAGTCACTATGATGGATTCTGTATTCGAGATTTTTGGCACTGAAGAGCAGGCGCTAGAAAGTGTACACAGAGGCATTGCCAGCTAAATAGCTTGTCCTCTGTAAGAATACTGAATCTTCTCTTGTCAAATCCCAAGGTAGGGGCAAAGTTCCGTGTTTCAGCCCAGAGAGTGGCACCGGATTTCCCAGACCTAGATTGAATGATGGAGTGTTCTTCACTTCCCGGTCTGCGATGAAAAGCTTTCAAAACTCTTATAGCGAATCTTCTCAAAGCAGTTTTATTCCCGGTAGCCTGATGCAAGCCAGTAGCTTTGCGCAAGAAAGAGCCGCTCTCCTGCTGCAGGAGTATGCAAAAGGTAAAAGAACATTTACCCGCGCTGTTTTAAGGGGAAGCGGATTGCATATTGTGGCTCCCAGTTTAGAAGAAGCCAACCTGAGCCGTGCCTGCCTTTTCCAAATTGGCTTAACTCAAGCGAATTTGCAGGGCTGTAACTTTACTCAGGCGCAACTCCGCATGGCAGATCTGGCAGCCGCTAATTTATGCTCAGCGAATTTAAGCGGTGCTGATTTGTGCCGTGCTAACCTCAGCCATGCCATTCTCAGAAATGCTTGCCTCGTGGCTGCTAATCTCAGCGATGCCACACTGATTGGAGCTGATCTCACTGGGGCAGACTTGAGAAGCGCTAATTTATCTTGCACCGATTTACGGAATGCAATCTTTTTTCAAACCCTCATGCCCGACGGAACCGTTCGTAATTCTTGACCGCTCGTAACTCTTGAGAGTTTGCAGCCCAGGGTAATATGCGCTGGTGCGTGGCTCAGAACTTTGGGTTTTACAGCCGTATTCAATTTCTTTAGGACATTTTGGTTGGCGCGCTCTGCGCGCCAACTAAAATGTCCCCGTCCTAACCTAGGTGAATACAGCTATAGCTTTTGAATTCAGTCTGAAATCCAAAGCTCGAAAGTTGACTAATCTTCGTGATCTTCAAAAGGGTCAGCAAGCTGCTTAGAGGGCGGCCCAAAGGAGAGGTAGACCGTAATGCCCGTGAGCAGCACCACAAAAAATGCGATCGCCCAGCTGATGTAGGTTGCAGGCTCTGAAGTATCGATAACGCTAAGAACTATTGCAGGTACCATGTGTTGATTAATAACGTATGTTGAAATGACGACGACAAGTATTATTCTTATAGTATTACGGATCGTTAAAATCTTTAGATAGCGATAAGGGTCACTCATGGCACAGCAGACTCGGTTGGGAGACATCCTCAAGCCCCTAAACTCTGAGTACGGTAAGGTTGCGCCCGGTTGGGGCACAACGCCGTTGATGGGCGTTTTTATGGGGTTATTTCTCATTTTCTTGTTGATTATTTTGCAAATCTACAACTCTTCCCTGATTTTGGAAGGTGTGAATGTGGATTGGTCTACGCTCGGAAAGTAGGGTCTGAACAGCAAGCTCGTTCTGGGCTTGCTTGAGACTCTCGCAAACTTAAGCTTTTTCCCTGGCTCGGCTGGGGATTTTTTCTGCATGAGGTCTGGCGCTATGGCTTTCATCACGGTGAGCCTGTCTGCATCCGGTCGATGCACGCTATTCGTATTAAAGTAGGGAAGTAAGGCTGTAGGACAGGTATGCTGCATCTATTCTGTGGCTCTCGGTCTAGGTACTACGCGATCGCTTTCAGGAGAATGCTATGAATATTTTTGGAGTTGGTTTGCCAGAAATGGCGGTGATTATGACGTTAGCACTGCTGGTTTTTGGTCCTAAAAAGCTCCCCGAAATCGGTCGTAGCATGGGCAAGGCGATTCGGGGCTTTCAGGAAGCCTCCAAGGAATTTGAAAATGAGTTTAAGAAAGAAGCAGAGCGCATCGAAAAAACGGTGAGCGAACCTAAAAAGGAGCCTCAGAGCGAACCTATGAAGGCAACTTTAGAACCCCCCGAACTCAAAGCCCTGGCATCTGCGGATTTGGATGCTGGGTATGAGACTGAAGACCAGCCTGAAGCTAATCCTGAAGAAGCGATCGCCCCTGTAGACCATGGCTGATACGGATGAAGCCCCAATGCCACGCCTGATTGTCGGGTTGGGCAATCCCGGCGCTAAGTATGACCACACACGTCATAATATTGGCTTTGCAGCGATCGATACTCTGGCGCAAACTTGGCAGATTCGGCTTGCCGAACATCGCAAATTTCAGGGCTGGTTTGGTGAAGGGGTAGCGGTGAAGGGCGCGAAGGTTTGCCTACTGAAGCCTACGACTTTTATGAACCTATCTGGACAGTCCATTCGGGCGGTTGCCGATTGGTACAAAATTACCCCGGCGGAAGTGCTGGTTATTTATGACGATATGGATCTGCCGATCGGCAAAGTCCGTTTACGTCAGTCGGGTTCGGCAGGCGGACACAACGGCATGAAATCGGCGATCGCCCATCTCAATAGCCAAGATTTTTCCCGGCTGCGGATTGGTATTGGCATTCCTCAAGACAAAGGCACCGAGGGAGAGGTGATTTCCCATGTGCTAGGTCGATTCTCACAGGCAGAAAATCGGTTAATGGCTGAAGTTCTGAAGCTTGTCGTAGATGCCGTGGAGCTGAGCTTCAAGCAGGGCTTTCCTAAAGCTATGAGTCTTTACAACAACCGAACTGTCGCCTTGGAGAGTTGAGAATATCCTGGTATAGCATTACGTAATTGAGTTAGGACGAGTTATTTTTTGAGAGCCGCGCTCCGCGCGGCTCTCAAAAAATAACTCATTGGATCTAAGCGCGTAGCGCTATACAGGATAAAGCCGCGCATTGCTTACGATCGCGTCGGAATTACAGCTGTAGCCATTATGGTTAAGACATTTAAGACATTATTGCCGAGGGTGTGACCAAAATCTGATGTTACCCTTCTGCTAAGTTAAAGCCATACTGATCAATTTTTGACCAAAACTGCTGCCAACGACCTTGGGAATAACTTAACGTCCGTAGACTCAAAACAAGGGCAGCACCCCGTTCTTTCCATTTCGTTCCTGCTGCATACAAGCGGGCTTTAATAAAAGGCAAAGACTGAAAAACCATCCATTGTTCGGGTTCAATCGCAATCATCACTTCTCGATAAGTAGTCGTGCAGCTTGATGCCGACAGCCCTGCTCAAAGTTTCGGCATTCAAGTCGATTGGGGCTTTGATTGCGCTTTTGAGTGGTCAATGGTTTAGCGTCCTAACCGCTGGCGCATCTGCTGTCGTAGGCTCAGGGCATCTTTGTAGTCCGGTTGAACTTGCAGCGCTCGATCGACAGAGACGATCGCCTCATCAAATCGCTGTAGGCTCCACAGCGCAGCTCCGCGATTGCTCCAGGCTTCTGCAAAGTTGGGCTTCAAACGGGTGGCTTGGTCAAATGCGGCGATTGCTTCAGTAGAGCGGTCGAGTTGCAACAGCGCAGTGCCTTTATTGCTCCAGGCTTCTGCAAAGTCAGGTTTCAAGGCGATCGCCTGTTCATACGACTCCAGCGCCTGCGGGTCTTGCTGTTGTCGATCCAGAGCATATCCCTTGCTCCACCAGGCTTCTGCATAGGTGGGCTTGATCTTTAGGGCAGCGTCACAGGCCGTGATTGCCTCAGTAAACTTTTCGAGAGTATTCAGGCTGTAACACCTTCCCCAGTGGGCTTCTGGTAATTTGGGGTTAAGTGCACTCGCTTGCTGGTAACGCTCGATTGCCTGCTGAAATTGGCTTTGCGATCGCAACTGATCGGCTTGAGCTAGCAGTGCAGACGCTTGAGCCACTGGATCTGGACTGGGGGAAGCTGAGGGACTCGGAGATTGAGCGGGTAATTGAGCAATCGGCTGTAGGGAGGATGCAACCTGAATCACCGTCGCCACAACGCCAAGGGCAGCTATGCTTACCAGCACCCGCCTCAGAGTCTGCCCCTGACCTAGCGTGGTCAACATTGATAGCCAACCCTTTAGCTTCATTGGGGCTGATTCGATCGGTTTATCAGGAGCCAGCAGCGGCTGAGTTATTGCCTGACTGAGTGCGTTAGGGGGTGGGGGGAGTAGGTTGTTTTTCCAAGGTAGAGTAGTAGATGCATCTAGCGATGGTGGTGGAACCGATTTTTCTATCGGAAATGACGTTTGATCAAGAGCATGAGTAGCCGCAGAGCCATCAATAAGCTGCTCGATCGCGGCTAGGGCTACCGCCGCTGAGGGATAGCGGGCGCGAAAATCGTAGCGGATCATTCTATCCAAAACAGCTATCAGGGCTGGACTCACCTGCGGAGCGAGATGTTGCCACTGAATTTCGTGAGTCTGAGGATCAGGTCTGAAGGATTGCGGTGACATGCCCGTTAGCGTTTGAATGGCAACCATGCCGACCGCATAGATGTCGCTACTGAAGCGAGGCATTCCTGCGAGTTGCTCACTGGGCATGTAGCCCTGGGTACCGATCGCGATCGTCTGTGATACACCATTAGCATGAGTGAGAGAAGTGCTAACTTGTTTGACCGCCCCAAAATCAATTAGGACAATTTTTCTATCTCGCTCACGGCGAACTAAATTAGCCGGTTTGATATCCCGATGAATGACATTCTGCTGATGGACAAAGTTTAGGACACCCAGAAGATCTCGTAAAAACGCGATCGTCTGATCTTCTGTCCAAGGTTGAACCGCCATCAGTTCAGGAATCAGCGTTTGCCCAACAATTAATTCCTGCGCCAAGTAAAACTCTTGCTGATGCTCGAAGTGTGCCAGCAAGTGAGGGATCTGATCATGGCTACCTAGCTGATAAAGCACTTCTGCTTCAGTGTCAAACAACCGTTTTGCAGTTTGCAGACTGGCGGCATCCGTAATTTGAGGCTGGAGACGCTTAATGACGCAGCGAGGATTTCCGGGTAAGTGTAGATCTTGAGCCAAAAAGGTTTGACCAAATCCACCGCTCCCCAATTTTTCAATGAGCTGATACCGCCCACCCAAAGGTGCCTCTGGCGGTTCTGATGACTGCTGAGAGAAGCGAAAACGGTTCACGCTGGCTACCCTACCCACATTGCTTGTCTTCGCCTATCTTACTCGTCTAAATTTAGAGTTGCAGCGAACGAGCTGCTCAGAGGGCCTATGAGTGCAGGGTGTGTGGAAACTCACGTATCACAATACGGGCTATTTTCCCCCTACTCATCTACAGAGAAAACCAGGGCATTGCTTAATCCGGCTATGAAATTTATTTTGAGAGGTGCGCTCCGCGCACCTCTCAAAATAAATTTCATAGCTAAAATCAGCAACGCCAAAACCAGTATGAGTTCTGAGGATTCTGAAACCGAAATTCTTGAAGAGGCAGAAGAGTTATTTTGAAAAAGGGGTTCTGGCTGTCTTGTTATGCCAAGTATCTTGCCCCCGCAGATTTGCCGTTTGTCTCGCTTGAGCAGTCATTCTGCTACAAACTTCATTGAAGGAGCGATCGCGCTTAACCCTACAAATTGGTAGTCCTATTTCTCAAGGCGAACTTATAGGATTAGATCGTTGTGTCAGATAATTTCTAATGCATCTCCGACTTAAACCTTCCCATTTCTGCTTCACTGATGCGACCTGCCTGCTGGAGTGTCTCGATCACCTCCGAAATTGTAAGCACCGAGTGTGGCTGATACCCATTGGTTCGTAGCCTATCTTTAACATCCTGTTCGTGATCTAAAAACACTACAATATCCAGCACCTTCAGTCCTACAGATTGAAGCTTGGCGGCTCCTTCCATTGCGCTATTGCCGCTGATCAAAATGTCATCTACCACCACAGCCGTTTCTCCCGGCTCAAAATTGCCTTCAACCATGCGGCGCGTCCCGTGAGCCTTGACTTCTTTACGAGGAAAGATCATCGGACGATTCATCTGCAACGCCAGTCCGGTCGCAGTGGGCAAAGCTCCATAGGGAATCCCGGCAATGCGATCGAAGCTCAAGTCTTTAAGAATTTCTGCATAAGCGCTCAACACCTGTTGGAAAAGCTGTGGGTTAGAAATAATCTTGCGCAGATCAATGTAGTAGGGAAAAGTGGCTCCAGAGGCTTGAACAAAGTCGCCAAAAAGAATGCAGCCCACATCATACAATTGCAAAATCAAATCCAGGTGTGGGTGCTGCTTCAGGGTGCAGACATTAGAGAACCATACATCGCAGCTTAAGTTTTCTTGAACCGTCTGCGTTCTGACCTGATTAACCTGCTCTCGCAGCGATCGCACCTGCTCAGCTAAATTTTCCTGGCTCATCCAGTCTTGGGGGATCGGAATCAGCAGCCCTTCTCCGTTGTGGTTCAATCCCGCTGCCAAGATTTGAGGCAGGCTCACCTCTTCCTGCCAGATACTCCGCACCAGAATCAGCCGCTCTGGAGCGATCGCCCTCACTTTCTCTAGTACATCTGGTGTCGTTGTCCCAATCTCTAATCCCAGTTGATCGGTCGTGCCCCAATTCTTGGATTCCTGAACGACATGGAGATAGAAAGGAGATTCAGATGTTGGGTCTTCCTGTAATTTGGCAGCAGATGCGTTAGCAGTACGACACAGCACAAATACTGCCTTGCCGGGATAAACCAAAAAGGGAGCAACCAAATCCTGCCCAGGGTAAGCGCTAAGTGTGATTGCATCAACTTGCCACTCGATAAAAACCGTTTGGGCAATCAAACTGCTGGTATTTAAGTCGCTGTGCTTGGCATCCAGAATGACGGGAATATGGGAGGGAATGGAATGAAGAATATCTTGAAGCAATTCCATTCCCGCACTGCCCAAAGCTTGATAAAAACCCAGCGTAGGTTTGTAAGCACAGACTAAATCTTTTGTTTGAGCAATAGTCCATTGCAACCAAGCCCGCAGGCTCTCAATGAGCGCATCCTGGCTGGAGCGATCGCCATAGCCAGCAGGCATCATCTCTGGATTAGGGTCAAGTCCAACGATCAGAAGACTGGAGTTGCGGCTAATCGTAGCTTCTAACTTATTGGAGAAATGCATTGCTTCTAACTATGAGCAACCTCTTTACACTACACCCAGACGCTCTCCGGAGGCACAATAGTAACCTGCGCATTCTCAGTAGATCTCAAATTAGGGTTTTGTGGCGCGCGGAGCGCGCCACAAAACCCTAAAAGCTGGATTTCAAAAGCGCGGAGCGCTTTTGAAATCCAGCTTTTAGGAAAAATAGGAAGACTTTGCGATCTCCTGATTCTGGGTAAAGCGATCGCTTTACTCCCCAACTTCAGTAGCTTGGGGTGGATTGCAGCTCAGGCTACCTAACCCACCAGATTGGGGCGCGATCGCCAAGGCTTGCGTTACCAGAGTAATGGTATTGTTTTTATCCCTAATCCAGCCCTGAGCCTCGGTAATCTGGGATGGGGCTGGAGTCCGCATTGCTCGACGGTCAGCTACTCGGCTATTCTGCCGTGAAATCGGCTGCTCCTGCCTCGGTTCTGTTGGCAAACTTGCCCAGTCTACGATCGCCGCCTCAAGGCTGCGGGAATCTGTGGGGTTAGGCGATATCCCCCCACGACCCGTGATGACAAACTTATTCAGGTGAGTGTCAGCAGTGCTACAGGCGCGATCGATGAGCTGAGCATCCAGGACAGTCAGCGGTTCAGTAGCGCTCCGAGTTGGGTTGGTCTGGGTAAGAAGCACCGTGCCGCTCTCTCCCTGATCACGGCTGATCGCCGTGACATAGCTATCATCTAACAAGGAGAGTGTACCGCCAAACAAGAAAATCACCTCTCCTCCATCACCCAGTCCCAGAGTTGGATTGGCATCGGTCGCAGCAGAGACATGACTGCTGTCCCGTAGGGTAATATCTGTATCGGTGTAAACAAAAATATTTCCTGCATTGCCAGCACCTGTAGTGACGGTCAATAAGGCAGAACTATCGTTGAGCGCGAGGGCATGAGCGCGAATGACGAGGCTACCGCCATCGTCACTGCCGAAGGTCGAGCTATCGATCGTACTGGATTGTAGAGTTACATTGCCATTCGCTTTTAACCCAACATTACCGGAAGCGTTCAATTGACTAAAGCTAACGCTACTGAGTCCACTTTCATTTAGCTCGATCGCCCCTTGAGCTTCCAGTTGAATGCTGCCAGGTGTACCAGAAGCGCTTGGGGTTGCTCTTAGACTGGCGCGATCGAGCTGAATCTGGTTTGCATGGATGGTTAACTGATTGCCTTTAAGACTGGCTGTACTGGGGATACTCCGACGACCATCGATTACTACATCAGATCGTCTAGCTTGCGTAGGAAAGTCGATTTGCCAGCGGTTTGCTTCATGGGCGATCGCAATCTGCCCTGATTCTGCCAGTCCTCCCAGCGCAATCTGCCCTTCTGATTGAAGTAGACCGCCGTTCACCTGCACTCTCCCGCCCAACAAGGCTAAGCCAGTCCTACTCTCTAGCTGTGCCTGCTGGGTCACGATCGGTTGAGGTTGCGTGTTGAAGAGCAAAGCCGATGGTTGAACGGTTAGCAGGGGTAAATTGGCATCAGGATCAGTGGCACTAAAGCTGCCCTGGTCGGCAAAGTGGATGGCAGCCGCCGTCGTAGCAACAAAGGCTCCTCTGATATCTAATCGGGCGTTTTCTCCAAATAGAATGCCGTTGGAGTTAAGCAAAAATAGGCTGGCATCTCCCGCGACACCGAGTACGCCGTTAATTGTAGAAGCCGAGCTGCCCGTCACCCGTACCAGAATACTGTTGATACCCGATGGATTTGTAAAATAGATGCGCTGTCCAGCTTGCACATCGAAGCGGCGAAAGCTATGAAACAAATTGGTGTCTCGGATAGCACCGCCCCCAATTTGTGTGCCTTGTCTGCCTCGAACTTCAACATTTTGCTGAACTCGTGAGCGTTCGCGTCCCAGGGTTTGATCGGGTATCTGCTGTGCCGTTGCTTGGGTCGCACGACTAAACGCCAGAATCAGACCCAGTGCGATCGAAGTACCAATATTGAGCTTTGAAACTTGCGATCGCCCTTTGCTGGTCATAGATCGCTGTCTTTTGGAGAAGAGTCTTCTGGCGGAGGAGTTTGCTCGGTAGAAGTCTCTGTTGGGATTTCAGTAGACGGTTCTTCAGGTGGCGTTACGGTGTCCTCGATGAGTGGATCTTGTTCCTCTAGTTGCGATCGGCTAAACAAGAGGACAAAGAGGGTAGAGAGGAAATCTCCTATGTAGCGAATCAGGGTGGTCGCGGAGAGAACCACAAAATCTAATGCAAAAGCTAGTACATTCTGGTTCGGGGTAACCCTATAAGATAATCTCAATTCACAGCCTCCAGCCTGTTGGATAGTAGCCTGCAAAGTTATGGTTCTGTTGTCGCTCTGAAGCGGGCTAACGGAAGGATAGCTCGTGTAAATTGGCTCAGACTCACCGATTTGGTAGAAGCAGATTTTACCCTCGACCCGAAAGGAAAGATTAATGGGCTGAGAGTTCCCGTTTGGGCAAAGTGTAATTGTTTTACATTGCCCTGACTGAGGCGCGTTTTGAACGCATATCCTAAGCTTTTTATTTCTCAAACAAGGAATACAGGTGATGCTCCTGATTCTTAAGGTAGCTGCCATGCTTGTCTCCTATATGCCGCTGTTCCTAAACCTTTGTGGCGTGAGCAGTTTAACCTCTAATTTTTCTGAGCTACTATCTCTAACAGAACGCCGTTGCACCCATTCTCAGGTGTTGCGTCAGCGATCGCCTAGTACCCATGCAGGTACTTCTGCTGCTAAGCAAGAGTGTCTTTAACTTAATCGGGTAAACCCTCAGCTCTGCTGGGGAACTCGCAAAGTTTGACGGTTCCAGGAGTCACAGTTTGACAGAGATGTAAGTGTAGGAAAGAGTCTCTTTACCACTTATCAAGGAAGGGTAGGTGCAAAGAAGACTTATGAAAGACGCAGGCAGTTTAAGTCATACAAAATGGGAGTGCAAATACCCGGTGGTGTTCATCCCAAAGTATCGGTGCAAAGCGATGTACAAAGAGCTACGGCAGTATCTAAGAGAAGTGTTCTATGAATTAGCGCGGCAGAAAGAGTGCCGGATTGAAGAAGGGAATTTGTGCTCGGATCATGTACATATGCTGATCTCAATTCCACCAAAGCACTCGGTATCTCAAGTGGTAGGATTTTTCAAGGGCAAGAGTGCCTACGCTTTTGGCGGAGAGAAGCTCTATGCAATCGCGCGCAACTATGGAGGAAAGCGAAAGAACTTTGTGGGGGTAACATTTCTGGGCGCGGGGGTATTACGTCTCAACGGTGGGACGCGAAGAAGCAACGGTGCGACAATACATCCAACGACAGGAAGCGGAAGATCAACGCATAGACCTGAAAATTGCGCCACTTTACATGCACAGTCACACTTGCGATCAGCGACATTTATCGTGCGGCCGTACATTGATTTACTTATATGCCAGGAACCAGACTTGAACTGGTGACACGAGGATTTTCAGTCCTCGTAAAACAACGCAAAGATTAGGCTTTCAAGCTTTTTGTTAATAAATTCCCCCAATTTTCCCCCAATCAATAAAACTTTGGGTCACTTTGGTGCAAGTTAGGTCATTTGAATTCAGTGGGGATGGGGCGAAATTGCAAACTACTTCGGCGATCGCCCTCAAAAGATTGAAATAGCTTTTAGCTTTTTGCAGAGGGTAAATCTAACACACCTGCTTTGATAAATAGCTGGCGTTCCTTGACGCGATCGCTCCGATTCAGTTGTAGTAGGCGAACAGTCACTCGACCCACTGGAGTCAAAGGAGTAAATTCTGCCCCTACAAGGCAAAAATGCTCAAGCCAGTACTCGCGTCGAGGATGATATAGAGGTGTAATTTCTCCCGTTTGGGGGTCGATCGAAGCGAGATCAGATCCCTTGTGCTTGTTACAAAGGGTGCAGGATAAAGCTAGGTTATCTTCCTGCGTCAGCCCACCATGCTTCTCCGCAATGATGTGGTCAACCTCGTGAGAAGCAAACGAAGCGATTTCGGGCGTAAAACAGTATTCACAGCAGCCCTTGGCCCGGTCGTATATTAAACGACGCAATGCGGCGGGGATATAGCTACTCACAAAGCACGCTGTTTTAGCTTGATCAGTGCTTGAGCTTTTGCAATCCGAACGAGATGCTCAAGGTATTGGTATTGTTGCCAGGTTTGCTCTTCGTCTACTGTTAGCGTCTGTGTACGATTTTTCTCCAGCAAGCTGTTGATTTGAGCCTGAAGGGTTTCAGAGGGTTGCAATGAGATAATTTCCTCTGGAGACGGCAATGCAGCCAGAAACTCCAGTACTTCTGCTGCTCCAGTAAAACCGACCTGAGCACCTGCGTGCAATTCCCGTAGTCCCAACTGTAGGATCTGAGGGAGTTGGTCTTCTAAAGATCCTATCTGGGAAGCCAAGTCGTCAGGGATTTCCAGTGTAATCTGCATTGCTGTCTCTGGGTGCTTTAGATTCAGTGTAGCAAGGACAAGCAGCCCAATGAGGTAGCCCAAACTGATACCATCACTTAGAACTATTGAATCAATACAAGCAAATGAGAAAGGTCTATAACAAGTTAGTACGCGATCGCATCCCCGAAATTATTCAGGCGACAGGACAGAGGTGTGCGGTAGAAGTCATGAGTAAGGAGGAATTTCACCAAGCACTACGGGCAAAACTGATGGAAGAAGCCCAAGAAGCTTCAGCAGCAGCTTCTACAGAGTTGGTTGCCGAGTTAGCCGATCTATGTGAAGTAATGAATGCACTTATGGCAGCCCATAACATTGACCACGAGGCAGTGTTAGCAGAACAGAAGCGGAGACAGACTGAGCGCGGCGGCTTTAGTCGTCGTATCCGATTGCTGTGGAGTGGGGCAGACTAGAGACAGAACAGTTGGGGGCAGTCTCATTGAGTTTGAAGCATCTCGATCTACGCAATCAATATCGTAGTGACCGCCACAGCCTACTGGAAGATTTTTACATTCCTTGCTTAGAGCGATCGCTTACCTACGATCGCGCGGTCGGCTTCTTTTCCAGTTCTTCCTTGGCGGCAGCAGCCAAGGGCGTTACGGCGCTGATTCAGTCAGGCGGTAAAATGCGGCTGATTGCCTCTCCTCACCTATCCCAGGACGATGCCGAGGCGATCGCCCAAGGTCTAAAGCAGCGAGAAGCGGTGATCACAGTCTCTTTGCTGCAAGAACTGGAGCAGCCAGAATCAACTGCCAACGATCGTCTGGGCTATCTGGCATGGCTACTGAGCAAGGGGCTGTTGGAAATCAAGCTAGCGGTGCATCAAGACCCCTATCAGCGCGGTATTTACCATGAAAAGTTGGGAATTTTTAGAGACGCAGATGGCAATGTCGTTGTCTTCACAGGATCAGCAAATGAGAGTGCTAGCGGGCTGATCGATAATTTTGAGTGTGTAGATGTGTTTCGTTCATGGCGATCGGGGGATGATGAGCGGGTTACTGAGAAACTTGAGGACTTTCAACGCCTCTGGGAAAACCAGACTCCAACGCTGGAGATTTTAGAATTTCCTGAAGCGGCAAGGCGATCGCTCTTGCGGCTGTGCCCGACTCAATTTCCGGTGACGGAGCAGCCTGCAATTAAAAGTCAGGAGCCGCAGGGCGATTATTCTATCTCCCCTTCAGAGCCATCTAACACTCCGTCTTTTTATCCGGTGACTCCAGCTTGGTTAACCCTGCGTCCTTATCAGCAGGAAGCGATCGCCAACTGGTTTACCAACAAGGGGCAAGGCACGCTGAAGATGGCAACCGGGAGCGGGAAAACCATTACGGCACTGGCGATCGCGGCGGAACTCTATGAGGAAATCCAGCTTCAGTCGTTGCTAATCGTTTATCCATATCGGCATTTGGTGAAGCAGTGGGCGCGGGAGTGTCAAAAGTTTGGGTTAGCGCCTGTACTGGCGTTTGAGAATGTGCGGTCTTGGCAGGGACTTCTTTCGACTCAGCTTTATTGTGGGTGTTCTGATAAAGTTTGAAAGTACGGATCACAGTGCAGTCATTTAATGAGAGATGAAGTAGCCAAGATAGAAGCTCTAAGCTACTATGCTAAGAAGTTTCAACGGTTGCGAGTCGATCGCGCTCATGGAGTTGCACCGCATAAGCCAATTCTGCTGCTATCTGTCATTGACTTAATTAGGAGAGAAACCATAAGCATAAATGAGATTTATTTGTCTTCTGAACTAAGCGACACATTCCATAAATATTGGAATTTTCTAGGCTCAGAGCAACATAACCCAGATATTTCTCGTCCATTTTTTCACATGAGAAGCGGTAAGTTTTGGCACTTATGGGCTAACCCAGGTTTTGAAAATCTCATCTCCTCTAAGATTAAGTTAAAAACATTATCAGAAGTTAAACAAGCAATAAAATACGCTCATTTAGATGAGGATTTATTTGAGTTCCTACAAGATCCACTTTCCAGAAGTAGCTTAATGACAGTTCTCATCGCTCGATGGTTTCCTGGCAGATTTGAGGAAATTCAGCAGATTATTGATGAGGCGTGATCCAAGATGACTAAAGATCTCAGCTTTTACGTGAAAAAGTTTTCTAAATTACGAGTCGATCGCGCTCATGGTAGCGTTGCACCTCATAAACCGATCTTACTGTTGTCTGTAATTGAGTTACTTCAGCAAGGCGAAATTCAACAAAATCAGATTTTTCTATCGGCTGAGTTGATTTCTACGTTCCTGAAATACTGGACTCATTTAGGTTCAGATATTCATCGCTCAGATATCGCCTTACCATTTTATCATTTAACTGGCGATGGTTTTTGGCATTTGTCGCCTAATCCTGGATTTGAGTCTACGATCGCTGCCAAAGTTAAACTCAAAAGCTTGACGGCTTTGAGAAATGCAGTCAACTATGCTTTTTTAGATGACGATCTATTTAATCTTTTATATGATTCAGAATCAAGAAGTTATTTAATAACTGCCATAGTCCAAGAATGGTTTTCTGAATGGGAAAGAGAGTTCCAAACCCTGTATCAGGTTGATGCTTTTCAGGAATTTCAGTTACGGCTTTTTGAGAAAGGCGGTGAAACCTACAGCGTCGAGGATCTAGCAGACGAAGCAAAAACCGTTGTTAGGGATGCAGCCTTTAGAAAAATAGTTGTCTCCTTGTACGGTCAGCGCTGCGCGTTTTGTAGACTGAGAATCATTAGTTTGGATAGTCAGAATATTGTGGACGGAGCGCACATTAAACCATTCTCTGAATTTAGAGACGATCGCTTTGATAACGGTCTAGCGCTCTGCAAAAATCATCATTGGGCATTCGATCGCGGATGGTTCGGCATCAACGAAGATTACCGGATTATCATTCCGCACGATCGCTTTACTGAAGAATCTCCCCAAGACACAAGATCGATGAAGGATTTTGATGGAGAGCTAATCAATTTACCGACTCAAGCCACTCACTATCCAAGACTTGAATCACTGGATTGGCATCGTCAACGCTGGAATATCGCCTAAGCTTCCGAATCATCAACATACCGACTTCTAAATTCTGCTGCTGCATCAGGATTAATTGCCTCTAGTGCTTTGATAATGGCAATGACAGTTTCTGATGTCGGATCTCTCACTTCATTCGCCCAACGATAGACATTAGAAGAGCCAATATTCATTACGGCAGCAAGCTTTCCTTGACTGATGCCGTACTTTTCCATAACCGCTTTCAGAACTCTTCCTGCCTTACCCATACCTCTAAATTGCACAATTTGACTGAAGCATAATCAATCGTGTCAGAGGTTTGCATTCTCGTATACAGTCCAAATGGACTGTGATAATCTATAAAGACTAAATGGACTGTGACAATTTAGTGTGACAGTTTCTCTTTGTAGCTTAAGGAGTGCTTAAAATGTTCGTTGATAGAGGCTCTTCAGGCGATTCTGACCAACCGCCTATGGACAGTTTTGTTCGATTTTCCCCAAATGATGAACCTGTAAAAATGACGCTCACTGCTTCCCGTCAAGCCGTCGATCGCATGATTCTGTTATTGCACAACCGCAATATCATCGCGGGTAGCGAGTGGAGCCATCCTGTTGAAATTAAAAATACAGGGGAGTTTATTAGCGTTGCTAGCCGAAGAATTCAAGTAGAGTAGCAGAAAATAGTACAGATGTAGTTATTTTTGGTGAGCATAAGTTAAGATCACGCTATCTTTAGCGCAATGTTGTGTTTCACCTAACTACTCTGTACTAATGACTAAGGTTGCCAGGATAGATTTTTACACCATTGAAATGCCGGAAAATGCAAACTTGAATTTTGAGGATTTCCTTAAACAGATATATGCTTTACCTGAGAACGATAGAACACAGACTGTTAACACCGCACCCGTTCGCATACATCGACTATTAGAAGTGGAAAATCTTGGTAATAAATTTCTTGAAGGCGAAATAGTGCGAATTCGCATGAGTGGGTTGCCTTTCATAGCGGGCTTGCAAGGTGGAGTCGAAGATTTGAATCTTCCAGTGAACAAGGGCTTAGGAGAACAAACAGCTTTTCTATATCACTCTGCAACTAAAACTTTGCTTTTTCACGCTACTCAAGTAGGAGTTTCTATTCCTTCCTTTCTGAGATACTTGGAAATTTTGGGATGCTCTGTATTAAACCTCTTTCAATCGCAGATTTTTGCAGATCCAATTATTGTGAAAGATGCTTTGCAGCGACTTGGGAGGTTGAGGAGTATTAGGACATTCGAATACCGACTTCGAGTTGCAGAAGTAAACAATATGGAATTTCTCCAAGATCAAGGTTTGAGTGTGAAACAAGAAATTGATTTGATGAATAAGTACAAAGCACCAAGTATCGGTCTAAAGTTTTCTATTGGACATCTTAAAAATGATTCCTTGGACACAAGCAGCACACAAACTACAGTGAAATCTTTACTTAGATGGGAAGGCAAGCATCCAGGAGAAATCTCTAGAATAAGGATTTCAGGGGCAGACGAGGATAATGAAGCTATCCATATCAAAAATCTGCTCAAAGAAACAATGAGAGAGACTGTAAGCTTGCAAATGGGGCAGGAGCGCAGTATTCCATACACTTCACGTTGTGATGCACTTCGTAGAGCTTGGCAGAGACGACAAGACGAAATCTTTAGTTTAAAGGAGGTAAACCAGAGACTAATCTAGCGAACGAAGAATAACGGTGAAGATATCAATTGCTCGGTAGTAGCTGAGAAAAGCAGCAGCAAGTGCAAATGACCATAAGCCAATGAAATATGGCTGCCAAGCTGAACTCGTACGGAAGTCAAGGACTAAGCCAATTGCACTTAGCAACAATATTGTAAAGAACCATTGAATTGAGCTTATAAAATAATTAAAGATTCTTTTATAACTACCAGTCTTCTTAAGCTGTTTGATAACGTGTTGATCATTAAATGCAAGAATGATTGTTATTACAGTAGCAAGGAATCCTATTGTAATTCCACAAATATTAATGACGGCGGAGAAAATATCTTTAAAGTTCTCAGAAACTCCATAGATTTTTGCAGCATAAAGACTTGCAATACCTACCAAGAAGCCAAGCAACAAAGGATAGAATTTTTCGATCCGTGCGCTCATCTGCTTTCCTGAAGAACATTTACGTAAACTTATTATAGCACTTGAAGTTCATTTGTACTATTCTGATGTAAAGATTCGACAGCGGTGCTTCAGCTAGTGTGGAATGCGATCGCCGCCCTTCCCCCTGAAAAGCGTACCAAGACCATTCATGTCATCACCACCGATACGATGGTCAAAAATCTGGTCGTCTCTGCCTAGGTCGATAAATCGCTCACCGTGATGGGGGCGGTTGCCAAAGAGAAAAATATGCCCATTGAGCCAATTCTGCTTAAACCCGCCGTCAAAGATACCTTTTGGGTAAATCTCATTGGCAAAGGCTATCCTGCGCCACGGCAAGGATTTCGCTGGTGTACCGCGCGTCTCAAGATCAAACCGTCAGATAACTACATCTGCGAGAAAATCCGCGAAAGTGGCGAAGTTATTCTAGTTCTGGGAACCCGCAAGGCTGAGAGCGCATCGCGGGCAGCCCTGATGGAAAAGCACCGCAACTGGCGTGTCTTTTCTCACCTCAACTACAACCCCAGCCGCCCGAACTCCCTCATCTATACCCCAATCGAAGATTGGCGCACCGATGAGGTTTGGCTGTATTTGCTGCAATGGCAAAACCCTTGGGGCAATAACAACAAAGACCTATTTGCCATGTATCGAGGTGCAACGGCAGACAACGAATGTCCCTTGGTTGTTGACACGTCTACGCCAAGTTGCGGTAGCTCTCGGTTTGGCTGCTGGGTCTGCACTTTGGTCAGCGCCGACAAATCAATGGAGGCAATGATCCAAAATGATGAAGAAAAAGAGTGGATGCAGCCGCTCCTCGATCTACGAAACGAACTGGATATGGAGAATGACCTCGATCGCCGTGATTTTCGACGGCGACAAGGACAAATTCAACTGTACGAGCGCAATGTGGACAGTCTGAATGCCAAAGAAATTGTTAATATTCCAGGTCCCTACACCAAGCAATGGCGAGAAGAATGGCTGCGACGAGTACTCCAGGCTCAAACAGAAGTGCGGGAAAATGCCCCTGCGTTAATGCAAAACATTGAACTGATTGCGATCGATGAAATCAGCGAGATTCGCCGGATTTGGCTAGAGGAATTTCACGAGTTCGACGATGTTCTGCCATCAATTTACAAAGAGGTGACAGGGGAAGACTTTATTGATCCCCGCCCCAACGCTGGCAGCACTCAACTTGGCTTAGATGAATGGAGCATCTTAGAGGAAATCTGCGATGACCCCATGCACTTTGAACTCATGACTCGGCTCCTCAGCACCGAGCGCAAGTTTCAAACCATGTCGCGGCGGGTTGGAATCATCGATGCCCTCGAAAAACACTTTGACACCAGTTCTCGTCCTAAAGAAGAGGCGATCGACAACGCCCACCGCAACTGGAACATCAAAAAAGCTGCCAAAGCTGGAGATGTAGAGACCGTCAAACAGCTAACCGATGGCACAGCCTCGACCCAAGAGACTCAGCCAGCGCCTTCCTGGGCAAACCTAAAATTCGGCAACCGTCAGGAAATCTGAATCAGCGAGAGTCCATAATTGGAAAAGACAAGTTAGCACTGAGCCATCCAACGATGCGAACCCTACAGATTACAGCCACAATTACTTCCGATCATGAACTAAAAATTCAGCTTCCTCCAGAAATTCCTGCTGGAGACTACCAGATTGTTTTAGTTATGGAAGAACAGCCTACTCAGGAGCAACGCCAACCCTTCAAATTTCCAGTGGATGACTATGGCCCCTGGCCCACTGATCTTTCACTAAGACGTGAGGATATGTATGGTGACTTCGGGCGATAGAGCTATTTTTGTTGATACGAATGTTTTGATTTATGCCAACGTTAGTTCTGCACCCTATCATCAACTCGCCATTGAAAGATTGCAAAACCTGGATAACTCAGGGGCAGACTTATGGATCAGTCGGCAAATTTTGCGCGAATTTATTGCTGCATTAACGCGTCCTCAAACCTTTGTGAATATTCAACCGCCTGAAGTCATTGTTGAAAGGATTCAGTTTTTTGAGCAACGCTTTCAGATTGCTGAGGATAGTTTCCAAGTTACGGCAAGATTATTAAATTTGCTCCAGACTATCCCGATGGGCGGTCGTCAAATTCATGATGCCAATATCGTCGCCACCCTGCTCACCTCTGGGATTGATCGGCTATTGACCCATAATGTGAAAGATTTCGATCGCTTCTCCGACTTAATCACAGTCATTCCTTTAGTTGCGGCGACATGATTTTTCAAGAACTAACTTTAGAAAACTTTGGTCCCTACAAAGGGCGGTGGGTGTTCAATTTGCGTCCTGGAAAGGATCAGCAAAGCATCATTCTATTCGGCGGCATGAACGGCGGTGGCAAAACGACGCTGATGGATGCTATCCGTCTGGCACTCTATGGGCATCGCGCTTCCTGTTCAACTCGCAGCAACCTCAGCTACCCCGAATTCCTCAAACAGTGCATTAATCGGCAGGCACAAGATGCCGCGATCGAACTGGGCTTTCAGCAAACGCTAAATAACGAGGCGCAACCCACCGAATTTAGAATCTACCGTACCTGGACTGAGCAGATTAGTCATCGAGACATCCTAAGAATTACCGTCAATGAAGACATCGCCCCCGATCTTGCACAGAAATGGGATGAGCGCATTGAGGATTTGTTACCCCTGGGAATCTCCCGCCTGTTCCTATTTGATGGCGAGCAGGTCGGCGAATTGGCTGACCAGGACACACTGCCACAGTCTGTCACCAGCGCCATTCGATCGCTACTGGGACTCGAACTGCCCGATCGCCTCTCTGCCGATCTCGATGTCTTGACTTCTCGCAAGCGTAAAGCCATAGCAACTGCTCAAGAGCAAGCGCAGCTATTAGACATTGAGCAACGCCTAGAAGTTCAGGAGGAAGAACGCCGTACCCTTAAAAAGAAAACCGCAGCGGTTCAACAAAAATTGGAAAAAGTAGAGGAGAACCGGCGGCAGGCAGAAGAACGATTTCTATCGGAAGGGGGGAAAATTGCGGCAGAGCAAACTCAGCAAGAGAGCCAATTACAGCAGGTAAGAGACAACGCTAATGCTCATCGTGCAGCCTTACGTGAAATCGCATCTGGAGTATTGCCTTTGGCACTGATTCAGCCATTACTTCAACAGGCGGAAGCTCAAGCTCAGAAGGAAGTTCGACAACAGCAGTGGTCAGTTGCCAAAGAGTTGTTGGAAGAACGGAGTCAAAAGCTGCTCCAGTTTGTTAAGTCGCTGGACTTAGAGACAAGGAAGGTAAAGCAAATCCAATCGTTTTTGGCGAAACAGGACAAAGCAGTTGCCCAGGAAACGGTCGAAAACTGGCTGGGTGTGGATGTAGACACGCTGCATCAACTCACCCACACGCTGCAATACGCCCTACCTCATCAGTTTGAAGTAGCAGCGGAACAGCTACAGCAGCTTCAGGCCTGCCAGGAGGAGATTGAGACGATCGAACGCTACTTGGCAACTGCCGCTTCCCCAGAAATCTATGCCAAGTTAGTGCAGCAGGTACGGCAAGCGCAGACGGATGTTGTGAGCCTCAAAGCCGATCGTGAACAGAGCCAGCGGCTTCTGGAACAGGCAGAACAGACGATCGCTCGTACCCAACAAGAACTGATGGACTATGGCAAGTTGGCGATCGACCAAAAGAACGATGAGCATATTCTAAGCGCAATCGACAAAGTTCAAGAAACGCTCAAAGTGTTCAAACAAAAGCTAATGCTTCGCAAGCTCAACCAGCTTGAAACCCTAGTGACAGAGTGCTTCCTCTACTTGCTGCACAAATCTAACTTAGTGCAGCGCGTTCAAATTGACACTGAAACCTTTAGCCTTTCCCTTTTTGACTATGAGGGACAGCCCGTACCCAAACATCGGCTGTCCGCTGGTGAAAAGCAGCTATTGGCGATTTCACTGCTGTGGGGATTAGCCCGTGCCTCTGGTCGGCAACTCCCTGTGGCAATCGATACCCCTTTGGGTCGGCTTGATTCCTCCCACCGCAATAATTTAGTCGATCGCTACTTTCCGCAAGCCAGTCACCAAGTGCTGCTGCTCTCAACTGATACCGAGATTGGCAAGACGGAGGTGAAGCGGTTGCGGGAGAATGGTGCGATCGCCCGTGAATATCTGCTGAAGTACGATCGCGCCAAGCATCAAACTCAAGTAAAGCCTGGTTACTTCTGGTAAATCCTATGGAACCCCCTGTCGATCGAGTTCGCATTTCCCAATCCGCCAAGGATCAGCTAATCAAGCTCAAGCGCGTCACCAAAATTGACCAATGGAACATCCTTTGCCGCTGGGCATTTTGCCGCTCTTTAGCAGAACCAGCCCCACCGTCACCTGTTGCAGTCCCTACTGACAGCAATGTGGAGATGACTTGGCAAGTGTTTGGAGGGGCGATCGGAGATTCACTGGCGATAGCACTTAAACAACGATGCTACGAAGATGGCTTTGATACAGATCGAGAGGCATTAGCAACTCAGTTTCGACTACATCTCCATCGGGGTATCGGATACTTAGCAGCTGATTCAAGCATTAAAAGTAGCGAAAACTTAATAATAACAGTCCTTAAATCCACTGAAATTATTCAGTATGAAGACCTCACCTAATTTATTCTTCAAAAGAACTAGGCATGATCATTATTGAAGCCATCAAAGAAGTTATGAGAATCAAAGGTCAGCCCATGACCGCAAAGGAAGCTTATCAACAAATCGTGAAAAACAACTTTTATGAGTTCAACACTGCTGATCCAGTCCACATCGTAAATGGTCAGATCAGAAAACATTGTAAAGGAATTCCTGAACAGAAGTCATACTCTAGGACAAAACATTTCATCTCGACTGAAGATAACCGATATTATTTTTTAGAGCCACCAGAAAGAATCCAAAACAACAAGGGCAAGACTCAAAGAAAATACTATCTTCCAAAACTTGATAGCATTAAGCCAGTGTCATTGCAAGATATCGCTGACGGCGACTTAGAGTATCAAGTTAGAGCATTAAAAGAGTGGTTCTTATCAGAATATAAGCCCGCAAATAATGTAGAGGGGAACTCTGTGTCTGTCCTAGATGGTCCCTACGAGGCGTTAGATGTTCTAAACAATGAATTTTCTGACATTTTGTCATCCGCTATTATTCTCAAGATTGCTAAAGAGATAGAAGATAACTTTTCCTGTAAAGAGTGGTCTAAAATTCCCAAGGATGATGATATAGATGAGTACTTTATAGAAAATCTGAACACGGAGTTCTATAAAAATTTTGAAGCGGCAGTTAAGAGTATAGAAAAGTTAAGTAAGCAATCCCCAAACTTGAAGGATGAATTAGAACAAGCGCTTAATCGAATGCTCTATGGTCACATCATCACGGCAATGGAAAGTTATTTGTCAGATGCATTCATTACTACAGTACTCTCTAATGAAGAAAGTGTTAGGAAATTGGTAGAGAAAGCACCAGAATTACGAGCCAGAACCTTAAATTTAGGTGAGATATTTCTGCGGTTTGACTCTTTGAAGGATGAAGTTCAAATATACTTAATGGATTTGGTTTATCACAGGCTAGATAAAGTAAGGGAGCTTTACCATCATACTTTGGGTATTAGCTTTCCAAAGAATCTTTCAATAGTTTTCAAAGCAATACTAAATCGACATGATATTGTTCACAGAAATGGAAAGCGAAAAGATGGAAGCGCACTAAACATTACCAGCAATGACATTGATTTTCTACTGAAAGAAGTTACTGCTTTCATTCGAGAGGTAGATAAACAATTGAGATAGTACCGATCGTCGTATCATGCCTTTAACTGATACTTGTTATCAGGAAGCTTCTTAAATAATCTAATTCCAGTTGAATTTTTACGATCGACACCCTCACATCGCCGTTCGATCGCCCCACGCACCATGGCCCTTGGGTCTTTTGTATTGAAGCTGTAAAGCCCCTTATTAAGGATTACCTGGGTAATTTCGGCTGCTGTCATGGGCTGCTTTGCTTCCTTCAGTACCTCGATCGCTGCCTCAGCAATGGTTCGCTTCTCCATAAATCTCCTCTCACACTTTGTAGTAAATTACACTTGATTGCGACGTCCCTTAGTCTGCGTCATTATATCCGCTACAGTCAGCCCATCTTGCCACTGGTGGTGATCTTTTGTATAGTCACCGCTTCCCGGCATCAAACTGGTGAAGAAAGCGCACTATGCTAGTCTGATTCCTTGCACAGCGCCGCCAAACCTTGTCGTCTAAGCTCCATTAGAGCCATTGTCTGGAGACTCATCCAACAGGATCAAATTCAGAATTATCAAACAAAAGATTCTGAATGCTTCCATCGGGAAGAATTTCAGGAAGCCATTCATCACCCCGGTGTTCAGTCCCATCCCACTTTTCAGGATAGGTGTTTGCAGCAATCAATTCTTCAATCCGCGACAGTTCTTCATCGTTAATCAAGCTGATTTCTGGTTTACTCAGCAATTTTGCTGCCGTATTTACCTCTGCTTGAATCGCTAAAACCTGCTCTAACATCCAACGACGAGCATCTATATGAAGGGGTCCCAAGCGGTTCTGTTTGGCTGCCAAAGAACCGTTTTTATTGATCTCTCCATGCTTACGATGACGATACTGCGGCTTTTTAATTTCCCAATACAACGGTCTAAGCTTTTCCAAGGGTTTCAGGTATGCCCACTCCGGCTGGGCCACAACGCGATCGAGTGCAGCATCCTTCTGGACAAGGGGACAGCCAATACAGCCCGTTCTGGCATTGATAGGCTCTTCCCCATCGCTAACGTCCTGCCCATAAACCTTCGCAATCTCTAACGTCGGGAAACCCAGTTCCAAATCCGCATGAAGCAGCCAGTCCCATACATGGCAAACACGCCAATGGACGATCGGCGCTAAAGTATCGGCGATCGCACTCGACGTAGATTGCTGAAACCATCCTTGCCCGCATTCGCCACCATCTTTGGTACAGCTCACGGCGATCCGCTGGTCACGGGCAGCACTTTCGCCAATCCTTACTCCCGTCAGCATCAGAAACTTTTCGCCCCGCTCTTGGCGTAACGCCTCTAGTTCCCGCTCCATGCTCATCACTTTCAGCTTGGGCGTACACCAGCGGAACGTATTTGAGGGCGGCGGCACACCCCGACCCAGGATGTAGACAAAATAGCGGTGATCCAATTCAGGCAGCACGACACGAGTTTCAAAACTGCCTTTGTTAAAGAGAGGCTGAAGGCGATCGCGCAGGGCATCCAAAATATTGAGCGCACTCGTGTGGAGCGGCGGTAGCTCTTGGCGAGTGTCGGCATAGAGGATCGTCAGGCTTTCGGGCTTGGGAATCTGCCCTGTTTCAATCAGATGGGCAACGAGCGTGACGGTAGCTGAAGAGTCTTTTCCTCCAGAGAAGGCGATCGCCCAGTGTTTGTAGAAAGAGCCATAGTGACGCAACGATTCCACCGATAGCTCAATGCTTTTCGGCAACGTCAGGCGCTCCTCTTCAAATAGACTCAGGGTCTTCATGGCTTGCCTTCTTGTCTTCCCAATGGCTCCTAACAGTAGCAGAAATTTTGAGGATCACGCTAGATGTGGTGGTAAAAAAGCCAAAGCGCTATTTTACGCACTAGGTAAGATAGATTTACTTAGATTTAGTATAACCGTACTGAAACTCTTTCTCTCTGCCTTATCTAGATCAATACCCTATGCTGGTTTTAAGCAACTGGGTGAGCATCATGGACAGCTTAGAGCAAGTAGCGTTTGCTTCAGAGGCGATCGAGCAGCAATTCGCTGAAATTGTGGCGTGTTGTAATCAAAGTGCGATCGGCAAACGGCTACTGGGTGCATTTTACATTCACATTTCGGCTCTGCCAAATCTTGACCCAACACTACAAAGTTACGAGCAGCTTGCCCGACGCTATCTTCCACAGCCGATTGCTCCAACGCTGATTAAATTCAGCACGGCTCAGCCCAAACTCTCTTATTTGTTCTACCCAAACTTTGAGACTGATGCCCATCCCGCCCTTCAGCAAAGTATTCAAGTAGACCTGAGTACTGGACAGGTTAGCAGTCGTGATTACCAAGATGCCGACAATCCACCCGTGCTGCATCGCAAAGAAACCTTTCTCTTGCCTAGCCATCCTCACCACAGCAAATTTGCTGAGCTAACGCGACAGCAGGTTAGCTTGGGTTTGCTCAACAACTCTCGTGAGATTGGCACTCGGTTTGGCTGGCAGCAGCGATTGAACGCTCACCAAATTGAACTGCATGGACATCGGCTGGCTTGTCCGCTCCGAGCCGATCGCCCGCCTAAGATCGATCGCCACAAAGCTGCCTTGGTTCGTACCGCTCTTTCTAAGCCTGTTCGCTTAGCCCTAGAAGCAGGGTTGTTCACGCCGGAAACCACGTTTTTTGATTACGGCTGTGGGCAGGGTGGAGATGTTCAGCGCATGGCAGAGCAGGGCTTTTCGGGTTCAGGCTGGGACCCGCACTATCAGCCTGATACTCCCTGTGTCTCTGCCGATGTCATCAATTTGGGTTATGTCATCAATGTGATCGAAAATCCAGCAGAACGGCGAGAGGCGTTGATCAAGGCTTGGGCGCTGACTCAGAAAGTGTTGATTGTCGCCGCACAGGTTTTGGTTGAAGACCGCATTCGCGGCACGGTGATTTATGGCGATGGCGTGATTACGCGTCGCAATACCTTTCAGAAAAATTATGAGCAGGAAGAACTGAAGGGTTACATCGATCAGGTGTTGAGAGTCGATGCGATTCCGATCGCCCTGGGTATCTACTTAGTGTTTCGGGATGAAGCACAGGCACAGAGCTTTCGGGCTTCCCGGTTTCGATCGCGCACCACGACCCCCAGAGTCAAAGCCAGCGTCCGGCGATTTGAGGAATACCAGGAGCTTCTGGCTCCCCTAATGGCGTTTGTCAGCGATCGCGGACGCTTGCCCATCGCCGAAGAAACTCAAAATTTCGCATCGATCCAGACAGAATTTGGCACGCTTCGTAAAGCATTTCATCTGATTTTACAGGCGACCAACGTTCAGGAGTGGGATGCGATCGCCGATAAGCGCCGTCAGGACTTGCTGGTGTATCTTGCCCTCAGCCACTTCAGCCGTCGTCCCAAACTGCGCGAGTTTTCCTCAGTCGTGCAAAACGACATCAAAGCCCTCTTCGGTGGCTATCAGCAAGCCTGTACAGCGTCAGATTTGATACTGTTAAGCCTCGGCAATCTAGAGATCATCGGCGCTCGCTGCCAAAACAGTGCTGTTGGCAAGAAGCTACCCAATTCGCTTTGGGTGCATGTGTCGGCGATCGAAGCCCTTGATCCGCTGCTCCGTCTTTACGAAGGTTGCGCCTCTCGCACGATCGGTCGTCCTGAAGAGGCAAATGTGATCAAGTTTCATTTCCGTCAGCCCAAAATCTCTTACCAGGTCTATCCAGATTTTGACGCTGATCCCCATCCTGCCCTAGACACCAGTATGCAGGTTGACCTGCGGGATTTGCATGTCAGCTACCGAGACTATGACCATAGCGACAACCCGCCCGTGCTACATCAGAAGGATTTGCTGGTAATGACGGATTATCCGCTCCACGAGAAGTTCGCCAAGCTGAGTCGGCAAGAAGCAGATTGGGGATTGCTAGATGATTGGAAACAGATTGGCGATCGTCGGGGTTGGCAGAAATGCCTGGAAGACCACTGTGCGGAGTTGAAAGGGCATCGGGTGGTGTGGCGCAAGGATGCCGATCTGTATCGAGTGAAGCTGGTGCAGGCTGCGCGTCGTCAGAAGACTGAGAAAGTTCAAGACTCAGATTAAGCAAATCCGCCTAATTCAACTATTTTTACCCTAGGGTTTGGATAATAGCGATTAAAGATTGATGGGACTGCACTGAATCAGGAGGAGAGAAGCTGTGCTTGAGCTAGTAAAGCTAATTGACATTATTGTTGGTTTTGCCAGTCCAGTGGTTCAAAATAAGCTCCAGCGGAGTGAGGTTGTCATCAAGCTACTGAAGCAACTCAATCTTGACCCAGATCACCCCCCTGCCGACTTTACAGCAGTCTATCAGTACACCTTGGTGGAATATGGCATCGGTAAGCCTAAGCCGGTGCTGGAATTGTTCCGACAAGCAGAGATTCAAGAAATTTTTCGTAAGGCATTAGATCAAAACAATCCAAGTCTGCTGCTTAAGGAAGGTGAAGCCTTTCTCTCCGGGCATACGTTGGGTGATCAAATTCAGGCTCTTGGTATTGATGCTCGACAAGAGTTTTATCAGTTTGCAGCGGTTTTTATAGAAATTGCCAAGCGCACCCGCACGCCTGCTGAAGTTTTAGCGAATCAGAAACTTGAATCTCTGCATCGGCAAATTGGCAATATTCAAGAGCGGCTGCATCGGCTGCCTACACTGGAAGGAATGCGGACAGAGATGGCGCGGCTTGCGGCTCAGAGTTACCCGGCACTGCCTGGGGCGATCGCCACTCCCGCAGCTATTCAAGAACGCCAGTTTCAGGAAAGCCAGTGCCGAGCCTTTGCCCTCGCCCAGCAGATGAAGGGTTGGTTTGAGACTTTAGGCTATCGCTTTGAGTCCTATGAGGTATGGCAAGATGACTATTTTGAATGGATCATCGATATTCCTGTACGGCGGGGACGGTACGATCGCATCCTGGTACGGGGCATCGATGGCGAGGTGGGGCTGAAGGACATCAAGGCGTTGCGGCGGTCGGTAGAGGTGCAGCGGGCAGATGAAGGCTGGCTGGTAACGGCGCGACGCATCAGTCGAGCGGCACGAGAGGAGGTTGAGAAGGAGGAGAATCATGACCTAGGCTGCTACACATTCGATGAACTGCTAGATCAAGATGCAGACTTTGGCGGCTATCTGGACTGGCTGGAATCCGAAATTCAGCGCCGGGGCATCGAGCAGAAGTATGTGCCGCTAGCCTGCACCAAAGAGGAAATTGACCCCGACACCAAGCAGCGGATGGGGATGAGCCGCTATGACGATCGCGATGGCTGGATTGATGGCTACATTGACCTGTGGCTAGACGATCCGGCAAAAGAGCATATTTCGGTTTTGGGTGAGTTTGGCACGGGTAAAACCTGGTTTGCGTTTCACTATGCCAGTCAGGCTCTGAAACGCTACCGGGAGGCACAGCAGCGTGGTGTGGAGCGTCCCCGTTTGCCCTTAGTGATTCCACTACGCGATTATGCTAAGGCAGTGAGCGTGGAGTCGCTATTTTCAGAGTTTTTCTTCCGCAAACATGAGGTGCGATCGCTCACCTATTCTGCGTTTGAGCAACTGAATCGAATGGGTAAACTGCTGCTGATTTTCGACGGGTTTGATGAAATGGCAGCACGGGTCGATCGCCAGGAGATGATCAATAACTTTTGGGAATTAGCGAAAGCGGTGGTACCTGGGGCGAAGGTCATTCTCACTTGCCGGACTGAGCATTTTCCAGAAGCTAGAGAAGGGCGGGATGTGCTAAACGCCCAATTGCAAGCATCAGTCTCAAACTTAACGGGAGAAATGCCCCAGTTTGAGGTGCTAGAACTGGAGAAATTTAACGATGAGCAAATTCGGCAGGTAATGTCTCAGCAGGCGGAGTCCGCTACGGTGGAAAAGGTAATGGGCAATCCGCAGCTACTAGACCTGGCACGTCGTCCAGTAATGACAGAGTTGATTCTGGAAGCGCTACCAGATATTGAGGCGGGTAAGCCTGTGGATATGTCACGGGTGTATCTTTATGCGGTGCGACGCAAGATGGAGCGAGACATCAAGGAGGAGCGCACGTTTACCTCACTGGCAGAAAAGCTCTATTTCTTATGTGAGTTGTCGTGGGAGATGTTGTCCACTGACCGGATGAGCCTCAACTATCGCGAGTTTCCCGATCGCATTCGTCGCTTGTTTGGGTCTGTGGTTCAAGAAGAAAAAGATCTGGATCATTGGCATTACGACATGATGGGGCAGACAATGCTGATCCGCAATGCAGATGGGGATTATATGCCAGCCCATCGATCGCTCTTAGAATTCTTTGTTGCCTATAAGTTTGCAGCTGAGTTAGGGGCAGTCGCGCCTGATTTTCTGGAGTTGGCACAAATGCAGTCTTGTGTAGGTGTCAGTGCAGAACCGCAAGATTACACCTGGTCGGCTTACTTTCAGCGAACATTGGATGAGACAGGACGGAGTGTGGCGATCGCACCTTTGAAGAACTTCGTGAGTGAAGATTTGCAGAGATTACGGCTAGGAATAGGAAAAATTCCATTATCAAAAGCAGTGATGGATCTGCTGTTGCCAGTGTTGGCTCCTAATGTTCACTCAAATCAAAATGCTTTAATTAAAATCCTTGAAGAAACGCAGAACAAAACTGAAGCAGAGGTTGAGTATGTTGGTGGTAATGTGGCAACACTACTAATTAAACTTGATAAAGGAAGTCTAGTAGGCAAAAACCTCTCTCGTACCATAATTATTGACGCTGACCTGACAAGCGCTAATTTGTGCGATGTCAACTTTGCTGAAGCAAATCTCAAAAATTCTAGCTTCACTCAATGCTTGGGAAGCGTGCTGTCGGTAGCATTTACTGTAGATGGAAAGATTTTGGTTACGGGTGACACGAATGGAGAGATTCACTTGTGGCGAGTAGAAGACAGCGAACGACTCTCTACTTTTAAGGGACATACTGACTGGGTACGGTCGATTTCACTGAGTCCCAGTGGGCAACTGCTAGCAAGCGGGAGTAACGATCGGACAATCAGATTATGGAATATTCACACAGGTAAGTGCCTCAAAATCTTGCAAGGACATTCTGATTGGCTCCGAGCAGTAACTTTTAGTTCGGATAGTCAAATTCTAGCCAGCAGTGGTGGAGATCAGACGGTTCAACTGTGGAATATTGACACAGGTGAATGTCTGAAAACCTTGCAAGGACATACTGCTTCTGTTCAATCCGTTGCGTTCAGCCCTGACAGTCAACTACTCGCTAGCTGTGGCGGTTGGGGTGATCAAACTATACGACTCTGGAATGTCGATACAGGTAAGTGTTTAAGAGTCTTGCAAGGACATATTGATTCAGTTACTTCGGTAGCATTCAGCCCTGATGGTCAACTGCTAGTTAGCTGCGGTAGCAATGACGACCGAACATTGCGTTTATGGCAGGTTCATACAGGTGAATGCATGAATATTCTCGAAGGGCACACCGCTTCTGTACGCACAGCAACCTTTAGCTCAGATAGTCCATTACTGGCAAGTGGTGGCTTCGACCAAACCATACGACTCTGGGATGTCGATACAGGTGAATGCCTGAAAATTTTGAGAGGGCATTCTAATTGGGTTCGCTCAATTTGCTTTTCTCCTAATAACCAAATTATTGCCAGTGGTGGAGATGATCAAACTGCAAGACTGTGGGATAAGTCTAGTGGACAGTGCTTCAGGATTATCCAAGGCTATCATCATCTTGTTTTGTCTGTTGCCTTCAGTCCAGATGGTCAAACATTAGCAACCGGAAGTGATGATGGAACACTTAGATTGTGGGATACCAATACATACAACTGTTTCCAGATTCTGAAAGTAAGCGAAAACTGGGTATCAAACTTGATTTTCAGCCCTGATGGACAGGTTTTAGTGAGTGGAAGTTCTAACAGAAGCATCAAGCTTTGGAATTTGAAAACCAATGAATGCTTTAAAACGTTAGAAGTGAGCGGTCATAATTGGGTAATGCCAATGGCTTTTAATTCCGATAGCATACTTGCTACTTGCTCTGAAGCTATAATTCAACTTTGGAATAGCAAAACTTGGATGTGTTTAAAGTCTTTACAAGGTCATACCGAGTTGATAAAGTCGCTTGCCTTTAGTTCGGATGGTAAAATTTTAGCCAGTGGTAGTGATGATAAAACACTAAAAATTTGGGATTGTCTTACAGGTCAGTGCTTAAACACGATGGAGGGACACCTTGATCGAGTTTGGTCAATTGCTCTTAGCCCTGATAACCAATGCCTAGCAAGCGCCAGTGCTGACGGAACAGTAAAACTATGGAGTATTACAAGCGGCGAATGCCTTAAAACTCTACAAGGACATGACAATCAAGTTAGAGCAGTTGCTTTCAGTCCGAATGGTCAAATTCTTGCCAGTAGCGGTCATGACAGGACGATAAAGCTATGGAATGTCGAAACTGGTGACTGCTTTAGAACGCTAGAGGGACATAGCAATTGGGTAGTATCTATTACTTTTAAGCCGGATGGACAAGTTTTAACAAGTGGGAGTGAAGATGGAACTATTAGGCTATGGGATGTGCAAAACAACACTTGTCTTCAAGTGCTTAGACCTAAGAGACCTTATGAAGGGATGAATATTACAGGGGTAAAAGGCTTGACTGAAGCAGAAAAAGCCACTCTGAAAGCACTAGGAGCGATCGAGCATTAAAACCTAAAATGTACCAAGGAGAAAATTTATGAACAGTACAACCATTAACTTCCAGCTTGTCGAATCGCTCATTCAGTATTACAGTGGTATTTAAGTAGAGGAGTGCGATCGCCTTTTGTAGTGGAAGAA
>NZ_JCACIN010000114.1:0-14798 GCF_059504425.1 Drouetiella sp. | reverse complement strand
ATGCCGCTTTCGGTAGTCCTTAAAAGGTAAAGGTAAGGATTTTTAGTGGCGTGGGCAAAGCCCACGCCACTAAAAATCCTTACCTAATTACCACTATCCCGCTTTCATTGGTAAATCTTCCAATATCTCAGGCGTGGGTATGCAGATCCAAAGAGCTTGAGGAATCACTTCAACGACGACTGGGGTAGTCCCCAGGCATTCTCCGTCTGCATGAACTTCCAACGGTGGATAGCTTCTAACCTCAACCACAGAAGCTCGATGCATTTTGAGCCGTTCATGCCGTTGTCCTCCACCCCGCATAGCCGTAAAGAAATGGCGCAGATGATCCCACTTAGACGGGTTATCTAGATAGATTACGTCTAGCTTGCCATCATTCATTTTTGCTTCAGGTGCCAGAGAAAATTCTATCCCGTAGCGAGGACTGTTGCAGATATTGACTTGCAAGGTGCGAAGACGACGCATCCGCCTACCATCGAAGCGTAAAATCAAACGGTGTGGTCGAAACTGTAAAAAGGTTTTGAGACCTGAGAAGACACTTCTAAGAGCCGCCAGATAATTTTTCTTGATCCCTTCTTTGACCTCATCCCCACAGGGAAAGAGTGCAGCTTCTAAACCCACTCCTACCACTTCCATAAAGTAATGGTTGTTTGCCTTACCCATATCAAATCGATCGCGATCGCCCTCGGCAATAATTTTAATAGCTTGTGTTAAATCGTTGGGGATGTTCAGGCTAGCTGCAATATTGTTGCGAGTTCCCATCGGAATGATACCTAACACAGTCTGAGTATGCACTAATCCGCGCGCCACGGCTTCAATAGTGCCATCGCCTCCCGCAACAATCACAAGCCCGACCCCCGCTTGGGCAGCGGCAGCGGCAAGACCTTCACCACTTTCATCAGGGGTAGTCGTGGAGATTTCAGCTTGGATTCCTTGAGCTTGCAGTAAGGCTGTAAGGTCGTCAATCAAGTAAGGATTCTCAGTAGGACCAGAGGTAGGATTGACGATGAGTAAAGTATTCGTCTCTGGCTTTTCCATACTGACTTGCATTTGAAGAATTGAGATGAAGTAATTGAGAACGCAGAACCTTGATAGGGTTGAAGTAAGCCCAAGTGCCAGGAGATCTACTGACGCTATAGGTAACTTATAACTTACAGCTAACCTACAACTTTCCATCTTGTAATATAGCGGTCTACTCTGCTTTTCTCATCTATCTACAAGGTGATATGCCTGACTTTACTGCCTTATTTGCAGTCAGACAGTCGAGACAGGAGCGGTCATCTTAGAACAACCAGGATATGCCGTGTAAGATACAGTCATGACACTGCTCCGACTTCATATAGCAACCGCCTTGGCGGTTAGGATGGAGACATTTTGGGTGGGGCGCTAAGCGCCCCACCCAAAATGTCCTAAGCAAACTAGCAACAGCTATAGTTTTGAGTAGTCAAGAGGAATTTAAAGATGACAGAAAACCTACAAATCTCTCAGTTGGGCGATCCGGCTCTCCGTCAAATTGCTCAGCCTATTGATAACGTTCATGATGAATGGGTACAGACGCTCATCAACAACTTGATGACTACTCTGCTCAGCTCCAATGGTGTCGGCATTGCTGCGCCTCAAGTTGCAGTTCCCTATCAGATGCTGATCGTCGCCTCTCGCCCTAATCTTCGCTATCCCAACGCTCCTACCATGTCGCCGACAGTGATGATTAATCCGCGATCGCTCACTCACTCGCAGGAGATAGTCAAAGATTGGGAGGGTTGCCTCAGCGTACCTGGAATTCGAGGTTTAGTACCACGCTATAAATCGATCGCCATTGAGTACACAGCTCCAGACGGCACAGTGCGGCAGCACCAGCTCACTGGTTTTGTAGCGCGTATCTTTCAGCACGAGTTTGATCATCTGAGCGGATTGATGTTTCTCGATCGGGTTGAAAGTACGCAGGATCTAGTCACCGAACAGGAATATCTGAAGCGCATCACAATTAACCCCGACTGATTTGGCTGTACAGCGACTATTTCCAGGCGGCGATTGCCCGCATTGCCATATAAACGGCTAAGCCGATCAAGAATAGCTTAAACAGCTGGTTGACGGCTTTTTCGGATAGGCGCGGCAACAGCCGACTCCCGACTTGTGCACCTAGAATGCCGCCAAGCCCCAAACAAATTCCGGGAATCCACAGCACGTTATTGTTCCAGGCATGCTGAGCTAAACCAGAAACGGCGATCGCCACAATCGCGCCCAAGCTCGTCCGCACTGCCGACTTAATGCCCTCTCCCAAGAACAGCATTTGTAGGGGCACCATGACCACACCGCCACCCACGCCAAATAGCCCAGAGAGAACACCCGCTAGTAGACCAATTCCGGCGATCGGCATCAGCGGATAGCGCTGTGTCGAGTGATGATCAATTCCTGTGAGTTCAGGCTCTATAGACTGCTTTCGCTTTAAGCTTTGCTTGAGCTGAATCAAATAGATTGTGACTAACAGAAGTCCGGCAAAAGCCAGCGAGAGAATGGCATCTGGAATGCGATCGCCCAACCAGGCTCCCACCTGAGCGGTAAAAACGCCAAATAGCGACAGCAGTAAAGAAACTCGCCAATTGAGTTCACCCGCTCTCAGGTTACGCACACTGCCTGACACCGAGCTGAGAAATACCCCCACCAAACTCGTAGCGGTTGCCTGCACGAGCGGTACATTAAACACCGTCAGCGCTGGAACCATGAGCAACCCGCCGCCAATTCCCAACAGCCCTGACAGCGTTCCGGTAAAGATGCCCAGAAAAAACAACAAAGCCCAGCCCAAGGGTGTTTCTAGCATTGGCTCACGATGACAACATAGATAAACTCGTTTTATCTTCTCGCAAAAGTGCTGCTAAAACCTGTGCAATGCGGGACTATTGGGCTAAACTACCGCAAACTTCTGGACATAAGCTATCCGATCGCTCATCAGTTTTGCTAGGGCGACTCTACTGCTAAAATTCACGTTGTCCTTGAATGTCGAAGTAAACAACGGCTTTTAGGACTTGTGCAAAAGGCATGAGTAAAATTTGAGCCATTGCATAGGAGAGCATAAGTGTCTGTGTCATCTGAGCTGAGTTTTGCTCTATCAATTGCCGTTTTGAGTAGACCACATTGGGCAATTGCCCTAATTTATGCACAAATCCTAACCCGGCGTGAACAGGTATAATAGCCATACCTGTAGCAATTACGAGCATTATTAGTACGACCCATACTTTTAGAGAGATTCTTTTGGCTGCTCCTCTAGTTGATCGCCAGCTCTTGCTGATGTTTGACTCCCAGCGCTGACTAACACCATCTGTAGTGTTGAGAGATCCGATTGCCAAAAATGCCTCTGCAAGCCACACACGGGAATAGAGACGTAGAATGCGGGTCAGTGCAATTATTAAGAAGACCAGCGGTGGGAAGGAAGTCAGAATCAATGCAATTGCAGTATTTTCTTTAGCTGTGATGTAGCCGTGAAAAAATATGCTTGCGATTAGCATCGTTGCTAGCCAAGCCAGCAAGGAAATGACAAGAGTTAGAGCTGCTAGTTTGAATCTGATCCACGTCAGAGCTATTCCTGTTGCCAGCCAATGCCAAATCAGAGAATTTGTCCGACTCTTAGCAACTGCAATCGATTCAGGCTGATTCACAAGTCCCTGAAAGGTTTGTCTTGAAATTGCGCCAGCAATTGCACAATGCTTTGCCCATCCGTAAACAGGCACAAATAACCATAGCCCTGCAAATAAGGATAGCCAGGAATAGCTTATGAGATGATTTCTATAAACTCTGAAAGCGGTAGAGATGCTACCTTGTCGAACCGAAAGGTTATTCGGATTTGGACTCTGCGACATGCAAAAAGCTTCTGTTTTCTAGCAACTAGCTTAGATTTCCCGTCTCTTCTCTCCCTCTACCAAAGTATTCATTTTTCCTCCTACCTAGAATTCTGTCGGCGGTTGGTACCAACCTACATCCGTTCCAGCACAGGAATTCCCAACAGCGACAGACCTAGCTTGATAGTACGGGCAGTTAGATTCGCTAAAATTAAGCGAGAGGTGCGTAAAGGCTCTTCAGCTTGCAAAATGGGACAGCGATCGTAAAACTGATTAAATTTCTTGCTCAGTTCAAACAAATATTCGCACAGTCGATTGGGCATTAGCTCCGCCTCAACGCTGCCCAACACCTCATCAAATTGCAAAATATACTTGGCAAGCGCTAGCTCAGTTTCTTCTTCCAAGACGATCGGTGCGTTTGCCCCCAATGCCTCAAAATCAATCTCGCCCTTGCGGCTAATTCCCTGCACCCGCACATAGGCATAGAGCATATAGGGAGCCGTGTTGCCCTGGAGCGCCAGCATTTTGTCGAAGCTAAAGACGTAATTACTGGTGCGATTTTGGCTCAGATCGGCATATTTGACAGCGCTAATGCCCACAACCTTGGCAGCATTGGCAATAAACTCCTCTGATTCTTCTCGACCTTCCTCTTGGAGACGAGTTTCTAGGTCAGTACGGGCACGAGCGATCGCCTCCTCCAGCAGGTCAACCAGCCGAACCGCTTCACCCGATCGACTCTTCAGCTTTTTGCCGTCCTCACCCAAGATAAACCCCAGCGGCGCATAGAAAAACTCCACCTCGTCCGTAATCCACCCAGCGCGCTTACCGACCTGAAAAATCTGAGCAAAGTGATTCATTTGCTCCATGCCAACGGGATAGATAACTCGCTGCGCCCGATCAACGTTAACTCGATAGCGAATCGCGGCAAGGTCAGTGGTTGCATAGTTGTAGCCACCCCCCGACTTTTGCACAATCAGCGGCAGCGGATTTCCTTCCTTGTTCGTAAATCCCTCTAGAAAGACGCACTGAGCGCCATCATCTTCCACCAATAGACCTGCTTTATCGAGTTCCGCAATCACGTCTGCAAGTAGCGGATTATAAAAAGATTCACCGCGCTCCTGAATCGATGGAGACAAGCCCATCCACTCAAAAAATTTCCGGTTGGTTTGGTTAGACAGATCGCAAACGAGCTGCCAAGCCCGCAACGTTTCCGCATCGCCTGCCTGAAGCTGCACGACCGATCGCCGAGCGGCTTCCTGAAATTCCTCATCTTCATCGAACCGTATTTTGGCGGCGCGGTACAGCGTCGCCAAGTCTCCTAAAACTAGACCCTGCGAAGAATTTAAAGCTTCAGGGTATGCCTCGCGCACGTAGGCAATCAGCAATCCAAACGGCGTACCCCAATCACCAACGTGGTTTAGACGAATCACGTCATGTCCCAGAAATTCTAAAACTCTGGAAATACTGTCTCCAATAAAAGAGGGGCGCAGATGACCCACATGCATTTCTTTGGCGATGTTAGGGCTAGGATAATCGACGATCACACGCTGAGGATTGCTCGTCGAAGCCGCGCCTAACCGCGCATCGGACTGAATGGCTTTAATCTGAGCCTTTAGGTAATCCGTTTTCAGCGCCAGGTTAATAAATCCGGCTCCGGCGATCGTCGGCATTTCACACAGGTCGGCAACATCCAATTTTTGCACGATTGCTTCGGCGATCGCCCTCGGAGCCTTCCCCAATCGCTTTGCCAACGCCATCGCTATATTGGACTGATAATCCCCAAACTTAGGGTTACTGGCAGACACCAGCATCGGATCGGTGCCTGCCAGATCTTCCCCAAACGCGGCTATCAATGCTTGCTCAAAGCGCTCTTTCAGTTGGGCGATCGTTTCTTTCATGGCTACATGCAGCAAGGGATATCTGTAAGCGTTCACTATCTCTAGAATAGCGATCCGACCTACTCATCATTCAGCACAACTGCCTATTTGGGCAAGATCAGGCAGCTTTTTCAGTTTATTCAAAATTTAAGTGAAGGATTTACGGATGTCTTTTGCTACTTCATTTGAACCTTAGCTTACTGAATCCGTGATGCTTCTGAAGGAGATTCAGCATTCTTCAACCTATGTTGGATTCAAGAGAATGTTGGATTCAAGAAAATTCTAATCTTCTGAGCCTTCGCTGCTCCTCGCTTAATTTATCAGGGCTTGCACATTTTATGGTTGCTTCTTTTGTCTCACCTGCTTCCGCTCAGGCGATCGCATCCACAGACTTCATCACGGTCGCCAAAGCCTTCTCCAATCAACCCCAGCAAATCAAGCTGATTCAATGGCTACAATCCTCCACGGGCAGTCAAAAACAGGCTGAATTTGCCCTGATGTGGCGAGATGGTCAGTCTGGAGGAGCGATCGATCTCGTGAAGGTTTTTCAATCCTATCAGGGTCTACCCCATCAAAACGCGGCGCTCAAATGGCTACAGGCAAACACTCAGCCCAAAACCCAAGAAGGGTTTGCCAAAATGTGGAGCGATTGGAATCTCTCCACCGCTAAGAATAAGGAACTTCGCCTGAAAGTCCCTTACTTTCAGCAGGTGGACAACAAGTACGAACCGATGCGGACTTGCAATACTTCTAGCTGTGCCATGGTCGCCAAATTCCTGGGCGCTAAGATTGCTAGCGACGATGAATATTATAAAAAGGTCGTTAAGTATGGAGATACGACGGATCACGGCGCACAGACTCAAGCCCTAGCTGAATTGGGCATCAAATCTGTGTGGCGCACCGATTTGGGCTTTGAGGATCTCGATCGCTCTCTCGAAGCAGGTTTCCCTGCTGTTATTGGCATTCTCCATCGCGGTGCACTTGCCTCTCCCACAGGCGGACACATGATCGTCGTTATTGGTAGAACGACCAGCCAGAATTATATCTGCCACGATCCCTTCGGCAGTATTCTAGATGCGGGGGGCGGCTACACGGGCAGCGTCAACAACGGTAACGCGGTCGTCTATCCTCGCTATATTCTCAAACGCCGCTGGCTTCCTGAAAACGATAAATCTGGCTGGGGGAGACTGTTCAAAAAGTAGCGCTGAATTATCTTAGTTTACGCCCTGCACCATTCTCATACTCAAATCCAGCCAAGTCGATCGCGTAATGGGCGCACTGCTCGAAATGTAGTCTACGCCTGTCTCTGCAACCGATCGAATGGTTTCTAACGTGATATTTCCTGATGCTTCTATCTTGATCCGGTCATTAGTTGACCGGATTTTTTTGACTGCTGCCCGCATCATCTCTAGCGGCATATTGTCCAGCATAATGATATCTGCCCCATGCTCCAAGGCTTCTGCCACCTGCTCGAGGCTTTCAGTCTCTACCTCGATTGTCAGCGGGTATGGAATGCGGGAACGGATCTGGGCGATCGCCTCTCGAATGCCTCCCGCTGCCGCAATGTGATTATCTTTAATCATCACGCCGTCATCTAATCCCATACGGTGATTCACGGCTCCACCCACCTGAGTAGCATACTTCTCCAAAATCCTCAGTCCCGGCGTGGTCTTACGGGTATCCACTAGCTGCGTGGGTAGATCTGCAATTTTTTCCACATACCTGCTTGTCATCGTCGCAATTCCGCTGAGCCGCATTGCCAAATTCAGCGCTACCCGCTCTCCGGTCAGCAGTGCTTCCAGGGAACCTGCAATTTGAGCAACCTCCTGACCGCGATCGCACCACTGTCCTTCTTCCATCACGGGCGTGAACACAACCTGACCGTCGAGAAGCTGAAAGACTCGCGAGGCGATCGGCAATCCGGCAATGATTCCTGCCTCTTTAACGACCCACTGAGCTTGTCCGGGTCTACCAGACGACAAGAGCGATTGAGTAGTGCGATCGCCGCGCCCAATATCCTCTAGCAGCCAAGTTTGCAAAAGTTGATCTAATACTAGAAATGGAGGCAGTACCGCTAGTTGAGGTTTCATCATCATCAGTTCAGCTTTACAACAATGAGTTTCATTTCAACTCTACAGAATCTCTAGTCTTCCTCATCTGATATTGTCCATATGCCTGTTCAGTCTGAATCTCTACAAGCCCGATCGCCCCAAGTTGACAACACTGCTGACTTCATCTATCAGCCGCCCCCGTCTGCTCAAAACGCTCAGCGGATTTTAGTGAAGCCAAACCTGGGCTATCCTGTCAGTCCGCCAGTGACGGTGAGTATGGGCGTAATAGCAGCCGTGTTGGCAGGATTGCGACAGGTCAGCCCCCACGCAGAAATTCTGATTGTAGAAGGCGTTTGTTCGCCCGTTTCGCTGGAGAAAATTGCCAGTCGTAACGGGCTATATGCCTTGCTGGACGAAGGAATGCAGGTAATTGATGCCGACACGCTGCCGCTCAAGGAATATCTAAATCGATCGCCCCATCCCGCCCGATTTTCCTCCATGTTTGCTCCAGCCCTGCTAGAAGAAGTGGACTGCCGAATTAGCGTCGGAGCCTTCAAGCGCACCCTGCTCAAAGACGCACCGCTAATTTCTGCCTCTCTCAAAAACCTTTATGGACTCTTTCCTCGATCGCGCTACAAAGCCCGCAGCGCCAACTCTCGCGGACAGCTTCACCGTCCCTCTGTGCCGCTTGTATTACAGGATGTCTACTTCACCATTGGGCACCTGTTTGACGGAGCCGTGGTAGATGGCGATCGCAAATTTGTCAGCCGCGACTGGAAACCCGATCGCGGTGAAACGCTCGAACTGGGCAAAGTCATTTGGGGCGACGATCTATTGGCAGTTGATCGAGAAGCCTGTCGGGTAGGGGGTGAAGAAACGCCGGACTATGTGAAAGCGATCGAACTTCTGCGGCAGCAGAGAGGGCAAGCTTAGGCTTGAGCCAATTCGGCGATCGCTGCATCTTTGAAGCCCACCATGACCGCCTCGCCGTCTTTGACGAATAGCGGTCGCTTTAGCAGCATGGCATCCTGGGCAAAAGCTGTAATCCACTGTTCCTCTGTCCAGGTCTGTTTTTCTTCTCCCAAGGCGCGGTAAGATTGCCCTGAGGTATTGCGCATGGGTTTGGAGCCGAGGGTTTGCACCCAGTTGGAGATCGTGGGGCGATCGGGTGGCTGGGCTTTTGTGTCGATGAATTCATACTCAATGTGGTTAGCGGCAAGCCACTGAAACGCTTTTTTACAGGTACCGCAGTTGGAGATTCCGTAGACTTGGAGAGACATAGATGATTCACGAGCAATTCATGGCTTTCTGGCGATGCCGTAATGCAGATCTACCCTACAAGATATCTCTCTCAAAAGAAAGATGTGCTGAGCTGTTTTATTCTCGTATCACCTTGAATACAGCACATCTTGGATGAGACATACTTTGAACTTAGCAAGCTGAATTAGCAGCCTGTGGCATTGCTCAAAATGACCTCAAATCGAAGGAAATGACTCCATGACTGATGCGATGGATTTACAGAATGCTGATCTGCTTGAGAAAATTCGACAGCAGTTTGATAGTCAACCCTATCCCAATATTCCGATCGAAGGGTCGCCCAAAGAAGATGCTAATGAGCTATACGTTCATAACTTGCTCACGCCGTTTTATTTGCGTAATCAAAGGCTGATTGATCACCGAAATATTGCCATCCTAGATGTTGGATGCGGCAGTGGCTACAAGACATTGAGTCTGGCAGAAGCTAATCCAGGCGCGACCATCGTGGGTATTGATCTGTCAGAGAAATCTCTGGAGTTAGCGCGGCAAAGATTGAACTTCTATGGCTTTGCAGAGACTCAGTTTCATCAGCTTCCCCTTGATCAAGTCACCCAGCTGGGTCTGGAGTTTGATTACATCAACTGCGATGAAATGCTCTATCTGGTGCCCGATTTGGTGGAAACCTTGCGGATACTAAAGTCTGTAATGAAGCCGAAAGGAATCCTGCGGGGGAATCTACATAGCTTATATCAACGTCAAAACTATTTTCGAGCACAAGAGCTATTTACCCTGATGGGATTGATGCAGAGCAATCCGGAAGAGGCGGAAATTAACACAGTTCTCGAAACACTGAATTCTTTCAAGGATGGAGTGCCTCTGAAACGGGAGACTTGGCGACCAAAAGACGCATCAGGCAATCCACAGCAGTATGTTTTGATGAACTTTTTGTTTCAAGGCGATCAGGGTTACATCATCCCTGATCTATTCGAGGCGCTGGGCGAAGCTGATTTGGAGTTTATTTGTATGGTGAATCAGCGCCATTGGGATTTGCAGAACCTGTTTCAAGATCCGCAGAATCTCCCTGAATTCTGGCAAAAAGCTTTGCCGCACCTGTCCATTAAGGAACGACTTCAGCTCTTTGAACTGATTGCACCTGTGCATCGGCTGCTCGATTTTTGGTGCGGGCAACCTGAGCAAACTGAAGCGTGGCAAATACCGCAGTCCTGGGAGTTGAATGATTGGCAAACTGTACAGGTTCATCTTCATCCACAGCTCTGTACAGCTAGCGTCAAAGCTGCGCTGATTGAGGCAGTAGAGCAACAGCGATCGTTTGAGTTAAGCCGCTATCTTTCTGCGCCCGTCACAGCACCCGTATCGCTGAGCGCCTATCTTGCCGCCTGTCTGCTTCCCCTATGGGATGCACCTCAACCCTTTCCAAAGCTGGTGCAGCGCGCCCTCAAGGTGCGGAGCCGTCATCCCGTCACGCTTCAACCCACCAATCCTCATCAAGCCAGTCAGGAATTGCGTGAAGCTTTGATTAGCTTAGAACTGCACCTGTATGTCTTGCTGATTCGATAGCGGTCATTTAGCCAGGGTTTCACACTATTTTCTCCAGCGATCGAACTGATCTTCAGAACAACCGTTGACATACTGATTAAAAACCCATCCTTGCAGTGGAGTGTAGGGCTGGGGCGGTTGACCAGAATCCCGCGCCGCGAGTTGAACCCAATTTCCTCTCCGTCCCACAGCCCTTACACCGTCTCCACGATTCAGTTGAGCGATAACAGAAGACTGCGTATTGGGTGCTTGTCTAATATTGACAGTATTGGCATTGATAAAACTACAGGTGGTATTAGTCTCAACCTCAATTTGATAGTCTGGATCGCTCTGCGCAAAGGCTAGTTCAGTCTGCAAGCTCATCGATAAGGCTATCAATAAGGTCATCAAGCTTTTCATAGTTTAGGAATTTCCACAAGTCGGATAGTGTTATGAATGCTGTTAATACTCAGAGAATCGGGCATTCTCTTTAAGAATCAGATATTACCCCTTACATTCCGCAGAATTAATCTTAATTTGTAAAACTTCTGATGAACGATCGCCTTCTCTTCCATCTAATCGTCGCTTCTCAACATTCGATCGCGAGTCGATGCAATGCGATCGCAGCCGTTCATGATGTTGCAGATTGCCGATCGCAATTAATATTCCATACCGCCTGACTGCCGGAATTGGGTCAAACGTTCAGCTTTGGAGAGAATCACCAGAGCTTTATCAATGTCTCTCACCTTGATCGCTCTGAGGGCGATCAGGATGGATTTAATCTGGGCAATCTCATCGTCTGAAAGAGTCATATCTGCGATCTCCAATTTGAAAACTAAACTTTGTTCAAGCGTACAACGATTAGGGCAATAGGGCAATAGGGCAATACTTTTTCTGCCCTATATGTCTCACTTAACAAGAGAGAATAGCCTTACAGGAATTTTAAGCAACCCTGTTTAGCACTTTATGGGCAGTGATGAAGTCATGGCTGAGAAGAAAGCCCAGATCCGAGTGTACTTGCCTACAGACATAGACAAGGTTCTCAAAATCCTGGCAGCAGTCAAGGAATCTTCTGTGAATGCCATTGTGAATGAAGCGATCGAACATTGGCTGGAAGAAAATGATCAGCAAGAAATCATCCAGAGGCTGAATCTAGACACATTAGACGAACTGTGATTTCTCTTGTCGCCAATCGCTAAATTAAGGCTGACCCGCTTGCCTAAACGAAAACCGCAAATTAGAGCCTATGTTGACGAAGATATAGACAAACTCCTGAAAGCGTTAGCAGGAGTGATGGATAGCTCTATGAATGCGATCGTGGTTGAAGCCCTAGAAGATTGGCTGAGTAAACCTGAGATTCAAGACAAAATCGAAAAGCACAGGCTAGACGAGCTTGAGTAGCGTTTTGATTTTTGCAATCAAGATCTAGGGGAATCAAGCTTTGATCGCACCCACAAAAGCGATCGCCCCTCTGAAATATCTCTTGATTGATACGTTGGAAAATGAAGCGATCGAGTTGTGGGTAGGTTTGTGCTGAAAGCGATCGCAATACTGTCTCTACTGGAGAGTTGAGCCGCCGCAGATAAGCTCTTGACGGTCGGCTTCAACGATTTGTTCGACCGCAACCACTACTCTGACACGTTCGCTTACACTGAGCTTATGACAAGTTGCAGGTTGATCCCATTGCTCTATGCCCGAAATCATTGAGATCCCCATTGAATTGACCCGATTCCAACTGCCCCAAGCGGTACAAGCACGCTTACAATTTCTGCTGGATCGCCAAGATGAAGGGAATACACTGTCTCAGGCAGAGCGGCAGGAAGCGGAGGGGCTGGTTGAACTGGCAGAATTCCTATCTTTGTTGCGGTTGCGCTCAACACGAGTGATGCAGCAAGGTTAAATGACAACGATTCCACCGTCTCTGCGGCGATCGGTCATTCAAAGAGCCGACGATCGCTGCGAATATCGCGGTATTTCTCAGGTGGGGCAAGTGGCAACGTTTCATATCGACCACATTATTCCCGTGGTTGCAGGTGGCGAAACTACGTCTGACAATTTAGCCCTTGCCTGTGTCTCCTGCTCACTCCGTAAGGGGGCGCGTCAGAAACTTGAGGATTTAGAAACAGGCGAAAGGGTTATCATTTTCAATCCACGCCAACAGACCTGGAAGAAACATTTTCGTTGGGATGGCGTAACCGTGGTTGGATTAACTGCTACGGGACGAGCAACGGTTGCAGCACTGGATTTGAATCGGGCAGCGATGCTGGCAATCCGTGCAGAAGAAGAATTACTGGGTCGTCATCCACCCCTATGAAAACAAAACATCTACAGCGCGATCGCTCCTCTGATTCTCGATTGATGCTTTAGAGAGTAGAGCGATCGCCATACAATGCTGCGTCGCCCCCATCAAAGCGATCGCCCCTCTGAAATATCTCTCGACCGATGTGTTGGGGAATAGAGCCTATCTCCGGTTTTTCCAGTATCCCGGTTCTCGGCTGCAATGCATGACGGCAAGAATGAGAATGTAGTCTGGCTCGATCGTATACAAAATGCCGTAGGGAAACTTTTGGGTGAGGCAGCGCCGAATGTCTTCGTCAATTATCTGCCAACGGGTGGGCGATTCCCGGATGCGATAGACTGCATTTTCAACTGCATCAATGAATGCTTGTGCGACCTCTATGCGTTGCTGCGTATAGTATTCAACGGCTTCAGCGTATTCAGCTAGCGCTTCAGGGTGAAAGACATATTTCATTACTCAAGTAGCTGCCTTACCTGAGCTAAAGCCTCATCTCCATCAATGGTTTGAATGCTGCCATTTCTCACTTCATTCCGTCGTCGCTTTGCTACCGCTATCCACGTTGACTGAATCGCTGGATCAGTATCGAATTCTAAGCTTTCTACCAATTTCTCAGCGAGAAGCGCTCTAGACGCACTGGGTAGAGATAAGAGTTCTTCGGTTAGTTCTTCGATCGACTTCATGAGTAGTCATAACCTGCTTGACTTTACCCATAGTTTAACAGGGTCATGGGCGCGACCTCGATGCAAGTCTCCCTATTTTAACTTGAGCGATCGTCATGCAATGCTGCGCCGCCCCCACCAAAGCGATCGCCCCTCTGAAGTATCTCTCGATTAAGGCGTTAAGGAATGAAGCGATCGCCATGCAATGTTGCGTCACCCCACCAAAGCGATCGCCCCTCTAAAGTATCTTTCGATCGATGTGTTGGAGAATAGAGCGATCGCATACCGAGAAGTATTTGTGTGGCTAGTGCATTGAGATTATTTTAGATGGCGCTATTCTTGCGTAGTTCAACAAGTCCATCCTCGGCAACCTGAATAGTAAGTTGATAGCCTTCCATTAATGACATCCCGACCAGCGGATCTGAATCAGCTTCATCTACTGGGATTGTTAGCAATGCTCCATCCCAGACTACAACCGCTTCGTAAACATCAAAGACACACTCACTGCCATCTCCGAGAATGGCTCGTCCTCGTCTTTTCCAGATCAAACCCAATTCAGTAATCAAATCAGGAGGCAGTGACAACCAACCATTAAATCCAGTATCTACGATCGCATCTTGTAGAAAAACTGCACCATCGGAACGGCAAATTGACAATGGAATGATAGGTTCAAAATCTGCGTTGACCACTCCCGTAATCATGCAAGTCTCCGAACCCGTCCACCAAATCGACGAACGTGACGAGAACCGATACGAACAATCCAAATTTGAGCATCGGGATAACGGGCTTCAAGGCGATCGCACGCCTCAATTTCGCTAGCATCGACTTCAAAGGCTCCGGTTTCGATGTCGATCGCTACAATTTTGCCTTGTTCTGCTTCGACTTGGGAGCGAATCTGAGATTCATAGATCTCGTCGCCACGTCGAGCAAATTCTTCTTTGCTGTAGCGGGGTTGTCGAACTGTCATGGCGTGACCTCGATGCAAGTTTCCCTATTTTAACGTGAGCGATCGCCATGCAATGCTGCGTCACCCCACCCAAAGCGATCGCCCTTCTGAAGTGTCTCTCAATTTATGAGTTGAGGCATGAAGCAAGTCGAGTTGTGGCTAGGTTTGCATTGAAGGCGATCGCAGCATGCCGTCTCCACTGGAGATTCAAGCCGCATAACGATTCACTTGAGCCGCTGCAAACTATTTTTGCAAGGCACCAAAATCTTTCGACAGTCTGCTCCAAGTGAATTATGGGGGTACGGGGCTGAAATTGAGTAGTACACTCGATTTCAAGACTCGG
>NZ_JCACIN010000113.1:0-14952 GCF_059504425.1 Drouetiella sp. | reverse complement strand
TCCCAGGGGCGCTACGAGGCGGCAGAGCCTTTGTATGTGCAAGCGCTGGAGATGATGCAGCGGCTGCTGGGACAGGAGCATCCCGATGTCGCCCGCAGCCTCAATAACCTGGCATACCTCTACTATTCCCAGGGGCGCTACGAGGCGGCAGAGCCTTTGTATGTGCAAGCGCTGGAGATGAGGCAGCGGCTGCTGGGGGCGGAGCATCCCGATGTCGCCACCAGTCTCAATAACCTGGCAGCCCTCTACAGATCCCAGGGGCGCTACGAGGCCGCAGAGCCGTTGTATGTGCAAGCGCTGGAGATGAGTCAGCGCCTGTTGGGTCAAGCGCATCCCGATGTCGCTCAAAGTCTCAATAACCTGGCAGCCCTCTACAGATCCCAGGGGCGCTACGAGGCGGCAGAGCCGTTGTTGGTGCAAGCGCTGGAGATGAGGCAGCGGCTGCTGGGGGCGGAGCATCCCGATGTCGCCACCAGTCTCAATAACCTGGCAGCCCTCTACAGATCCCAGGGGCGCTACGAGGCCGCAGAGCCGTTGTATATTCAAGCGATCGCCCTTGCTATCCAAACCTTGGGTGAAAGCCATCCCAATACAACCACTTTCAGGAACAATTTCCTGGAGATGCTCAAGCAGGCAATTCAGGCAGGGCAAGCTGCAACGCTATCTGACGATCCATTGACTCAGGATTTGATGCGACAATTGCAAGCAGAATCGTAGTTGCGCAAGCAGAATCGTAGTTGCAGCAGTCTATTAACTGCATCTACTTTCAGACAAAAATCGCTCACATGGCTCAGATCTCCTCTGTTTGAAACCTAAAAGACTTATAGCGATCGCCACAAATGAAGCAGCTAATCCTTGCAATGAGAGGGAAATGTGAAAGCCCTCACCCCTCCAGCGATCGATGGCATAACTTTTTGGGCAATTCAATATGACCAGAGCGATCGCGTATCAATGGGCGATCGCCCTTCGCTCAGGCAGTAACTTTCTTTCTTCGCTTTCTCGCCTGGGTGCTGGTCTGGCGCTCAGCTCCGTCAGGAGGAGCGGGTTCTGCTATATCCGGGAGGGATGGGGCGTTGGTCTGCCTGAGCGAAGCTCGTATCGCAGGAATCTCCAGAACAGGGAACGACTCAGCCTCAATCCTAGAATCTGCTTTAGCGAAGAATTCAGGGTCTTGCTCCACCCATGCAGATTTCCTGCCCAGTCGTTTTGCCGCAACAGTAAATGTCGCTGTCCCTGCGAACAGATCCGCTACTCGACCGCCAGGTGGGACATACATCAGCGTTAGCAGCTCTCCTAGCTCTAGCGGCTTCTGCGTGTCATGCCACCCCAAGCGCTCTTTCCCCCCACACTGGGGAATGTGGCTAATAACAGCTTTAGCCTGTTTCCCTTCGCGCATTACATCCTCATAGCCAAAGTACGGTTTGGCTCCGGGCTTGAGCGCAACATAGATGAACTCAAAGTTCTGGGCACAGCGATCGGCACTTAGCAGCGGTGGCGCGTTTGGCTTATCCCAGATCAGGGTTTGTCTCAGTTCTAGTCCCGACTCTTCACAGACTCCGTGTAAATCAGCTCGGTATAGCAGCGCTTCAGTGCAGGTGACGACCAGGCAACCTCCAGGCTTCAAGGCTTTAGCTGCGATCGGCACCCAGACAGAAGGATCGATCGCTACACCTACCTTATCTTCAAAGTTCTTGTTAACTGATACCTGTTTGCCCGATCGCACAGTATGCCCGTCATTGCTGAGGAGGTAAGGCGGGTCGGTGATGATGGCATCAAACGATTCAGGCTCAAACTCCCAGTCGGTGACGTTGCCGTTGAATCCAATGGGGGAGTATTCAGCCTCGATCGCACGTTGAGCCAGCAGCCTTTCCTCTTCAAGTTGCTGCTGTTGCTGCTGAGATTTCTGCTTATTCTCCCACTCGGCATAGAGGCGATCGAGTTCCTTGACCTCTTTGAGAAGAGAAGCCTGTAACGCCTGGGCTTTCGTTGCGCTGGGGTTTTTGATGGAGGGAAGTGCAGCTAAGAATCTCTCTTGCAGGTTGATGGGTTCCTGGTAAGGTCGATCATCTTTGAACTTCCAAATAGGGCGATCGGATGGCAGTTTCTCGAAGCACTCAGTTGCAGCCTTCACCCAATTGGCAACGTCTGTAGGGATACGGTTCTGCCCACCGACAGTATTTATTGCCGCCTCGTTCTTCCAGTATTTAGGGCTGAGCCAATGGGTGAGAAATTCAGGAATGTCGATCGCTTTGACTGCCTTAATAGCTGCACTACGTTCCTTTTCTCCCCATTCCTGACCGATGCACAGCTCCGCGAACCACCGCCAATCTGACTCAGGGAGGGCAGCGATGTCTGTTGCAGCACGAACCGATAGAGAGTGTATTCCCACGGGAATACACTTCACTATTTCACTCGCTTGGATTGCTTTTGTAATTGCAGGTTGCTGCTTCCCCACCATCTCGGCATACTCACTCACCGTCATCAGCCCATCGCCACCATAAGCCTTACAGCAGTCATAGGCATGAATGGCACGACTCCAGGAATCAACTTCCTTACCTTGCATGGTGAGAAGCGCGATCGCCGCCTCCTTGTCATCCATCTCACGAATAACAGCAGGGATAGAGCTATTGCCGATTTCCTTGACTGCAATCCAGCGGTGATGCCCTCGGAGGAGTTGATAGCGATCACCTATCTTCCTGACTGCGATCGGCTCTGACTCGTCGTATCCCTTGGACTGAATCAGGCTGATGAGTTCTTCTACTTTTTCGTCATCCACGCGGCAACCGTAGCGATCGCTCTGGGGGCGAGGGTTCAACGGGTGCGGATCAATGAGATGGACGGGAAGCTGAATTGCTCCCACGACGATCGAGTCAAACAGGCTGGGCTGCGATACGGGCTTAGGCATCAGGAATCTCCGGTGTGATCGGTTGATCAAGCGTACTAGCTTTTCCGATCGACGGATATTGTTCTTGGCGCTACAGACAGGCGATCGCGCACACCAAAAACCGCCCAGATCACATTTTTCGCCTCCAAGCCACAGCGCACTGATCGCGGATAGTTCATCACTCGAACCTATCGCCTGTCTACGAGCCTCGTAGATGCCTCTGAGAGTACGATATGGCACAGAGGCTAAAAACGTAGTGGTAACTGTTAAAAATGAGCTTCATTCGAGTCAGGAAAATCAAAGGTCACAGGTATTTTTACTTCTGTCGGCGGCAGCGCGATCGAGTATCGGATGGCGGGAATGGTCGGGTGAAGGCGATCGATATTTGCCTGGGGAGATCTCTCAGTCCTGATTCACTCGCTTATTATTTCCACATTGGTGAGATTGACGCGCGTGCGTTTTGTCAAGCCGTGCTGCATTGGGGGATGGAGAATGTTGATGCCTGCCTTAGTGAGTCCCCGTGGAACGTCCTGGTGATCGCCACGCTTAAGGTTGTCCAGGATGAAGTTGTAATTGAATTTCGACCCAGCACCCTAGCTCTTGATCCAATGTTTGGCGAAAGGATTGACTTAAGAAGGAAGGAAGCCCAGGTCTGGACAGGGCGTATCCGCTCGTTAGTCCAAAAAAGTTGGGACAAGCAGAAACATCTGAAAAGATTGATAGACCACGGGGCTAGGACTCTGTGGCTCTATGATGAATGCTGTAAAGATCTTCAAGACTATCGACAAGAACTCGCGCTGTATCTCAAAAATCCCGATCGGCGCTGGAATGAGACAAGGTATGAATACACGGAAGAAGAGGATCGCAAAACTGAGGTTGTCTACGAGATCTACTACTCAGACGACTATGGATACCAAACGGATGAACTCATCAGCGAAAGTGAAAGTCTAGCAGCCGAGTTAATGACGGAGTATCAAGACTGGCTGGCACTTATCGTGGATTATGCGCCGAAGAAGTTGAGAGAAGAATTCAGGGTTAAGGTCATCCGAGAAGTTGAACTGACCAGCCGCAATGCCAAGAAGATCCGCGAATGGGCGAAGTAGCTCTAACCCGCCTTAAAGAATTCAAACAAAGCATCCTTAGCCTCACCCTGCTCCAGGTTGATATAGAGCGTGAGCGATGCCAAGCTTTTATGCCCGGTGATTGCCATGATCGTTCGCAGCGGCACACCACCCCGATACAGATGAGTTGCCAGACTTCGCCTAAAGGTATGGGTACTCACACCATCCAGCCCGATCGCCTTGCAAGCTTTCCTCAATGCTTTATCGACTGCCTGAGTGCTGAGGAACTGGCGATCGATTTCCCCCACGACAGTGAAGTGATTTTGAATCGGCTTATTCGTGCGGACATCAACCCGACCTGCTGTGTCAGAGGCGCGATCGATCCGGTAGATCTTACGCTTCGTTCTAGTGGTGGGAGCCGCCGGGAACAGGTAGCCAACTTTAGGCAGAGTCGCCTGGTCTAAGAGCGATCGCAAGGGCGGAGCCATGTCCACTGTTTTTGTTTGCTTCGTTTTCGTGTTGGGCGATCGAAACACAATCTGAGCATTCTTGATATCTTCGGCGCGGAGCTGACAGACTTCACCAATGCGACTGCCAGAGTAATAGCAAATTTGGGTGATCAGTCGGTGCGGCTGCTCTAGATTTTGCCAGAGGTGATTCAGTTGATCGGGGCTTAAAACTTCGGCTTGTCCACTGCGATCGGATTTGGGCATAACTGCCTTTAGTCTCTATTCTAGTAGAATACATACCATTGTAAAGCCTGTAACCCGCATGGTGTCGTCGGAGAAGGGACGGTTGGACTGCATCATAAGCGCTTGCTATCAATGAAAGTCTGATTCATGCCGAAAAAACAGGCAATGATAAGAAGAATGGATGATAGCAAGGTGTTTTATGCCAGCAGATAAGCGATTGAAAAGTGAGATGGTTCGGATCTACTCTGAGCTACGTGAATCAGTCGAATTGCTTCAGCAGCTTCATAGATCTGGGGACACTGCCCAGGCGATCGAGGGTGTTAAATTCCTGTACAACACGATCAAGATGGGGCATCCACTTCCAGGGCAGCAGTCGCAGATCGATCGCATCGAGGCAGCGGTGGCTCGGATGGCAACGCATAGTGTGGAGCCAGCAGCAGCTAAAACAGAAAAGCCTAACCCTATTCCGGCAGTCGTGCCAGCCGATGCTCAAGCTGAGAGGGTCAGGAAAGCGATTCTGGCAATGGCTATGGTGCCATCGGACGATTCTGACTAGAGAGCGCGATCGTCCTTCATGGGAGAATCGTTTGCAAGGTTTCGTTTTACAGGCTGAGTCATGATAATTACGATCGCCAGCTTCAAGGGTGGCGTGGCAAAACTACAATCGCTGCCCACTTGGCGGCTCACTACAGCAGTAAGAGTAAACCTCTGCTGATTGATGGCAATATCAATCGCTCTGCCTAGGGCATGGATGAATCTCATTGAAAGGAGGATTGCCAAACTTAATCTGTCTGCTGTGTTCATACTCATCAACCCGAACCGCGCAGAGTGCCTCAAATTTTTTCAGAGCTGGAATTAACGATCGCTCCACAGAACTAGAGATCTGCATTAACCCGCAGGATATCAATAACTCTTGCTCGCAGCAGAGGCAGCTTGAGCAGAGAATCGAGCATCGATGACCTGTTTCATAGTCGTGATTTCAGCTAGCATTTGCACTGCACCTGCGATCGCTTTCACCTGGTCTGGACTTTGAGGGTCGCCCTCCCGCGCTGCCCGTCGTAGAAAAGCTATGCCTTCTCGTAAAGCCAAAGGCGCTTCATCAGCCCAGCCGTTCTGAAGCTTCTCAAGTTTTTTCTGGACAAATGCCGCCAAGACTTCATCTTGTTGGGAGCGCGATCGCCACCGCTCAAGGCTTCTGAGGCTGATGCCCCACTTTTGAGAAGTTTCCTTATCCCCGTACAAAACCGCCTCAGCGAGAATCATAGCGGCTCTTTCTGCGTTAAATGTTGGCATCTGTTGCTATTTTGTCCCACTGTTTGATTGATCCTACTGTTAGGGAGGCAGGCTATGCTGAAAACTAAAATCTTCCTGACTGAGAGATTAGGGAATCTGGGAACGTTGCACCTATTGGATAGAGGAGTAATCTCCCTCTAGCAGCGATCGCTCCATGCTGAAAAAACCCTCGATTTTCGCTTGAGTGACCTGGAGCAGTTCATGGAGAAAACGACTCCGTTTGAACGACGCAAAACGAGCTAGGCTTCATACTGTTTGGATTCGGAAGGTTTTCTGAATTATCTCGAAATGAGCTGGAACATTCATGTAATTATGAGCTGTGCCCCATTGAGGACAGCGAGTTATGGATGAGCAACGGCTGCAAGCCTATGTGTCACTAATTGAGAAACTGCTGGGCTGTCCGCAGGGGCAGGAGGCAGCGCTATTGCAGGCGAACGCAGAATTAGTAAATGCGGAGCTGGTGACGGTGATGGAGCAAGTCACCGCGAGTTTGGAGAGCCAGGGCGATAGTAATGCTGGGTGGTTGCGGGGATTTGCAGCGCAGTTGGCGCAGTTATTAGAAAAAGTTGAATCCACAGGATGGGAAGACGCCACAAAATTTTTGCTAGAGATGTTGCAGTTGGTGGCAGATAACCAAGGAGATCCTCAGCAGATCTATCCAGTGTGGGCACAGCAGCAAGCGCAGTTGAGTACAGTATTGTTAGAAGTCCTGCCCTATATAGGAGCGTGGTTATTTAACAAAGATGTAGATCAGCGACCGAGTGTAGCGGCTACGTTGGTCAACTTCGGCAGTTTAATTAACCAATTTCCCTTAGGTACTCGATGGCTAAATCTGGAGTTGGGTATTGCTGCTTGCGAATTGGCGTTGCAAGTCTTTACCAGTGATACTTCTTCAGAACTGTGGGCCACTACCATGAATAACCTGGCGCTTGCCTATGCTGATCGAATCCGAGGGAATCGAGCGGAAAATTTGGAGAAAGCAATTTCAGCCTATCAGCAAGCCCTAATGGTGAGAACCAAAACAGAAATGCCAGTGGATTGGGCTGCGAGCATGAATAACCTGGCGCTTGCCTATGCTGATCGAATCCGAGGGAATCGAGCGGAAAATTTGGAGAAAGCAATTTCAGCCTATCAGCAAGCCCTAATGGTGAGAACCAAAACAGAAATGCCAGTGGATTGGGCTGCGAGCATGATGAACCTAGCGACCGCCTATTATTTACGCATTCGAGAGAATCGAGCGGAAAATTTAGAGAAAGCGATTTCAACCTACCAACAAGCCTTGACAGTGAGAATCGAAATGGAGAGTCCGGCACTATGGGCAACCACCATGAATAACCTGGCACTCGCCTACGTTGATCGAATCCGAGGGGATAGGGCAGAGAATTTGGAGCAAGCGATCTCAGCCTGTCAACAAGCCCTGACAGTCAGAACCAAAACAGAAATGCCAGTGGATTGGGCCGCCACTATGAATAACTTGGCAATTTCCTATCAATGCCGCATTCGAGGGGATCGGTCGGAGAACCTGGAGCAAGCGATTTCAGCCTATCAGCAAGCCCTGACAGTCAGAACCAAAACGGAAATGCCAGTGGATTGGGCCCAATCCATGAATAATTTGGCACTTGCCTATGCTGACCGTGTTCGGGGAGACCGGGCGGAAAATTTGGAGCAAGCGATTTCAGCCTACCAGCAAGCCCTGACAGTCAGAACCAAAACGGAAATGCCAGTGGATTGGGCAACCACTATGAATAACTTGGCACTCGCATATGCTGACCGTATCCGAGGGGATCGGGCAGAAAACCTAGAGCAGGCGATTTTAGCCTACCAGCAAGCCCTAACGGTGACCACTGAAACGGAGATGCCAATGGATTGGTCTCAATCTATGAGTAATTTGGCAAATGTATACGCTCAACGCATTCAAGGAGATCGAGCCGAGAACCTGGAGCAAGCGATTTCAGCTTACCAGAAAGCCCTGACAGTCAGAACCAAAACGGAAATGCCAGTGGATTGGGCAACCACCATGATGAACCTGGCAACCACGTATAAGAATCGTGTTGGAGGGAAGCGTGCCAGTAATATTGAGCAAGCTATAGCTCACTACCAAAGTAGCTTAGAGATTTTTAAGCCGAGGCTGTTGCCCGATAATTGTCGTAGATCTGCGGCCAGTTTAGCTAATCTCTTTAGTAAGCAACAGCGATGGCAAGAGGCTATTCCCAGTTATCAGATGGCACTACAAGCTGCTGAAATTCTCTATCAAAGTGCCAACCTACTAGATGGTAAAGCTGCTGAACTGACAGAAACCGCCGATTTGCCCCGGCGGGCTGCCTATGCTCTGGCTCACACTGGCAACTTGCAAGAGGCGGCTTTGACGCTGGAGCGAGGTCGTGCCCGTGGCCTCAGCGAAACCCTCGACCGGGATCGATCTAACCTCAGCCAACTGCAACAGACTGATCCAGAGATCTTTACCCAATACCAAGACATTACTCAACAGCTCCGCAACCTGGAAATTCAACAACGCCTGCGGATGACTTCAGAGGAACGCCATAGCCTCACCCCAGAGGCCTTCCGCACTGAAGCTTTGCGACTGCGCCAAACTCTGACGCAGACCATTGAACAGATCCGCCAAGTAGAGGGCTATGCAGACTTTCTGGCTCAACCTAGCTTTGATGATATTCGGCAAGCTATTCGTCCAGGCATTCCCCTGGTGTATCTTGTGCCGACTCCAACCGGAAGCCTTGCCCTGATCGTTAACCAAACCGGCATTGCCGATCTTTGGCTGGATGATCTCACTCAAACCAGTTTGGGAGAAGTCCTTACTGCTTGGTTCAATGCCTACAGCCAATCTCAAACTAATCGCCAAAGTTGGTATGATGCGATCGATCAAGGCACTCGTCAACTCTGGCAACCATTGATGGCACCGCTGATTGACCATCTCAAACAACACTCATTTCAGCAAGCCACTCTCATCCCCACCGGATATCTCAGCTTGCTGCCGCTCCACGCCGCCTGGACAGAAGATGCAACCCGTCCCGATGGCAAACGCTACGCCCTAGACGAGATTCACTTCACCTATGCCCCTAATGCCCAATCCATTAACGCAGCAAAAGATATTGCTCAGCGAACTGAAGCAGATTCGATGTTGGCGATCGACAATCCCCTCAAAGATCTGCCCAACTCCAGCCGTGAGGTGAATGCTGCTATTGCCACCTTCCCCCAGCACAAAGTTCTAAAGCATGAGGAAGCGGCGATCGAATCTGTCCTGACAGCCTTGCCCCACTACAACATCCTCCATCTTGCCTGTCATGGCACTGCCAATCTGCGTGATCCTCTGACCAGTGGACTCATGATGAGCGATAGACTGATTACCCTACGCAATCTCCTCGACCTTAAGCTGGCTGAAGAGAATAGGGGCGGCATTCGTCTCGCTATCCTCTCCGCCTGTGAAACCGGACTGGCGGGAATTGACCTGGCAGATGAGGCGATCAGCTTACCTACAGGGTTGCTGCAAGCAGGGGTAGCAGGCGTGGCTGCCTCGCTTTGGGCTGTGTCTGATCTGAGTACGATGCTGCTGCTAACGCGGTTTTATGACTTTTGGCGCAATGAGGAATTGGACATTTCCCAGGCTCTGCGTCAGGCGCAACAGTGGGTACGAGATACGACGAATATTCAGAAGTACGATTATCTTAAGGATGTTTTTCAAGAACTTGCTGATACTCAACAAATGACGATCGGTGAGACTAATGAGTTACTGAAGGAGTTCATGATTGATTACGTCTATAGATATGGTTCGCAAGATAAAAGTTTCGCCCATCCTTTCCATTGGGCTGCCTTTCATTATGTTGGTGTGTAGCGGTTCATAATTTCAACACAAGAGGTTCTGAGATGTACCCATCCGAAGATATCCTGGAAGCTGCCCGATCTATCCGCCCTTTCCTGGCTGAGCAGCTTGAAGCGGAAGCCGCCGCCCGAGTAGACCTACAGCTTGCTGACCTACTGGCTCGTGCTAACGCTGGAGAAACCGTCGATAATTTAATCCTGGAGCTGCTGGCAGAAACTGACTCGACGCGGGAGTGGATGTTTGCATTTCTGCAAAAGCAAGCTTTACCCGAGAGCACAAGAGAGAGTACGAAAGGCTTTAACCCTCTGCCTGGTCAGGGTTCGGCAATTGCTGCGCCTAAATATGTTTGTCCGGAGGGAGACTACATCTGGTATCGTCCAAGAGTTGGCGTAGAGCCACCGCTCTGTCCGACACATAACGTTCCTCTAGTCTGAGTGGAGCCGCCCCAAGGAGCCTAATGTCTGCTAAATTCCTGGAAGGTTTGGGAGGAAAACTAGCCGAACAATGGGTGGCAACCCTACTCACCCCTGCCTTTGTGTTTTGGGCAGGCGGCTTTGCGGCAGGCATTCAGTGTTACGGCTGGATCAGCTTTACCGCCTGGTTTACGAATCAGCCCGAACCTCTGCAAATTGCGCTTTTGGTGGGTGGCTTCTGTCTGATTGCTGCCTCTGCTTTTGTGATTCAACGCTTTGACCTGGTAGTGCTGCGCTTCCTGGAAGGGTATTGGCATCCCTGGCTGCGATCGCCGCGCCGCTGGCTAATTAAACGGCAGGCGGCACGGATTAGAAAGATGGGCGATCGCTTTCAGACCCTTGCCAGCCTTGAGCCAACACAACGCACGGCTGAGCTGATTGATGAGTATGTGCAATTAGACTGGCAGCTCATGCATACGCCCCTGCGCCCCGATCGCCTGATGCCTACACGATTGGGGAATGTGTTGAGAGCTGCTGAGTTGCGTCCTCTGGAGAAGTATGGACTGGATGCGGTGATCTGCTGGCCACGGCTTTGGCTGCTGTTGCCCGACGGCGTGAAAAAAGATCTGCAAGAGGCTCGCGCTGACCTGAACACCGCCGCTCGCGTCTGGCTTTGGAGCCTGCTGTTTATGGGTTGGAGCCTGATTTTCTGGTGTCCTTGGTCTTGGTGGACTGCCTTAGTGGGGTTAGCCTCCGCTCTCTTTGCCTACTATGCTTGGATGCTGGAGGCAGCAGGCACCTATGCGGATCTGCTGGAATCGACGTTTGATCTCTATCGCCCGCTGCTGTATCAATCTCTGCGCTGGGCATTGCCTACCAATCCACTGGAAGAACGCAAACTAGGGGAAGCCTTGACGGAGTATTTGTGGCGGGGTTCGGATGCAGCTTATCCCATATTTACCCAGCCAAACCCTACCCATCCAGATCCTAAATGAGTTTTGTTAGCTGTCGTTTTGGGCGATCGCGCGAAAGGCATGGCTCGCGTCCTGGTTTGCAGTCTGGCGCTACAATATCGCTAAAGGCTGTTTCAAGTTTTCACCCCCTCATACGCCATGAATATCCAAATTACTTCAACGGCTGAGGCTTTGATGCGAGAGATTATGGCTTTGGGTTACGACAACCCTGAAGTTATTATTGAGGAAGCCTTAAGGTCTTTTCATATCCAGCAGCTTGCTATTCAGGAGTCTGACAGCGCGGTGGAAGTGGATACGACTCTGGGGTTTGCTGAGCTGACGGAAGCTGAAATTATTCAAGAGAATGAACAGCGGTGGCAAACCTTTCAGCAAACTGGAAGCAGCGTTTCCCAAGAGCAGATCGCAAGTTGGGCCGCTAGTCTGGGATCAGAGAAGCGATCGTAATGCTGGAAGTTTCTTGGTTGCCGGAAGCGCTGGCTGACTTGCAAAGGCAGTTTGATTTTTTGAATGAGAAGAACCCAGAAGCCGCCAGCCGTGCTGTCCGAGCGATCCTATCGGCGGGTGCTACCCTGGCGCGATCGCCCCATCGTGGTGTTGCTATTCCGGGCACGAGCCAACGAAAGTTGCGGGTCTTTTTTGGTCAGTCTGGGTACATGCTGTACTATCGCGTCGAGGCGCAGCGAGTGTTCATCTTGCGAGTTCATCATGGGCGCGAAAATCGCCCCTAGTTTTCCTGAGATGGGGCGATCGCTGTTCCATTGTGTCGTGAGCCTGAATGCATCTTAATGGTGGCTTAGGGATTGTCGGGGAAGGAGCATTTCACCTCAATTTCTAGATTGCTTTCGGTGGAGCCTTCTGTGATGTAGGGGATTCCTACCTTTCCGCCAATCTTTAGGCCAAACTTGAGCGTTACCCCATCGACTTTGGCGGCACTGAAATTCTTGAATGCCCCGACTGCATAGGCAGCATAGCCTCGGATCATGCGGCTGGCTTCTTGCATCTGAATGGAGGAGGGGCTATTCCCGCGTCCTTCCCGACCGGAGTCACTGGTTTCTGTCAGCTCAGGATTGCTTTTGGATTCGATGAAAATCTCATAGGTTTCACCCGCTTCATCGGTATAGCAGAAGCTTTGCACCTCGGGCTGTGGCAGTTCATCCATAAAAATATCCTGCAACTTGGCAAACTACCTGATTATAGGCAGCTATGATGACGGCAGACAGATTGACTTGCTTTCATTTCAGCCCAGGTAGATTACATGGCACGGCGATATGCGCTGGTGATTGGGATTGCTCAGTACGACAAATTGCGAAAGCTAGATAAAGCGGTATCGGATGCGAATGCGATCGCCGATCTTTTAGAAGCTCACGGTCGGTTTGAGAAGGTGCAGCGACTGCCGGAAGGCTGGAATGAATCCGAGCAACGATACTTTGTCGATAATCGTCGGTTAACGTTAGCGGATCTGGGTCAAGCCATTCATCGGTTCTTGACGGATACGGCAAAGGGGCATGATGCGTTAATCTACTTTGCGGGGCATGGGTTGAACATTGCTAGCCCGATTCCTGGTGTAGAGCCAACCGGGTATCTAGCCGCATCGGATTCTCTGACGAACGGGCAAAATGCCTACCCCTTTCAGGCATTGAACAGTCAGATCAACACGGCACAATTGAGCAGCTTTGTGATGTTGCTTGATTGCTGTCACGCGGGTTCAATCTTAGAGCTGCGGCTAGAGAGAGGGCTGATCCAAAATAGCCTCACGACTTTCCTGAACAAAACTGACTCTTTCCTGATCACGGCTTGCCGCAGCAGTGAAATAGCCTATGAAGAAGCGGAGCACGGCATTTTTACCGGAGCGGTGCTGGCAGGGTTGGCACCTCAGCAAGCGAATGAGCAAGGGAAAATTGATGCCAATCGGCTGTATTCCTTTGTCAGTGCTGATGTGCAAGGCAAAGGACAGGAACCCTTCTACATGGGATTGGGTGGGACGCTGGCGATCGTCGAATATGCCCCATCCCTGCTTCTGGACGCGGCAGATCGCAGTGAAACAAGACTTCCTCAAAGGTCTTTTGGGATTCCTTTTCAGGTTCCCCCTTTGCCGACTCACTTTGTTGCTCGACCGGAACAGCAACAAGCGATTAAAGCGAAGCTGCTGACTGAAAACGGGCATACCCCTGGCACGCTGGTTGTGAGTGCTATCTATGGTCTTGGGGGCATTGGCAAGTCGGTGTTGGCAGCGGCGATCGCCCATGACCTGGAGGTGCAAGCTCGCTTTGGTGATGGCATCCTGTGGGTGACTCTGGGACAAGAGCCAGATATCCTTTCGTTTCTGAGCGGCTGGATTCAGGCATTGGGCGATCGGGATTTCAAGCCGATCACGGTCGAGATGGCATCGACTCACCTGCGGACGCTGTTGCATGACAAACAGATGCTGCTGGTGGTAGACGATGCCTGGAACCCGGATCATGTGTCTCCGTTTCAAGTGGGTAGCTCGGGCTGTCGGCTTCTGGTCACCACTAGAGAGGCAGATATCCCGGATGCCCAACGTCACAACCTCAATGTGATGACCCCAGAGCAATCGCGGGACTTGCTGGACAAGCAATGTAATCGCGCTCTGACGCTAATGGAACAGCAGCAGGCCGCAGAGCTAGCGCAAGAAGTAGGACACTTGCCCCTAGCGCTAGAACTGGCAGCTGCACAGATTGAAGAGGGCATTACCTTTAGCGAGCTGCTGGAAGATTTGCGAGCAGAGATTGCCCGTCTGGAAACTTTTGATCGCCCTGGTGCTGCCACCAGCCAGACCCAGCAGAAGCGATATAGTTTGCTTGCCTCCCTTAACTTGAGCGTGCAACGCCTCTCGCCTGAACAGCAGCGGCAATTTGCTTGGTTTGGGGTACTGCCGGAAGATGTCTTGACTACGGAGCCAGTAGCAGCAACGCTGTGGCAAGTGAGTCCTCGGCAGGCAGGCACGATTCTGCGCGGGTTTCGCTCGCGTGCTCTGGTGCTGGCAGGCGCATCCCAAGCAGAGGGGCAGCGAACCTACCGTCTACATGACCTGATGCATGATCTGGCAAAACGATTGCTAACGAGCAGCCCTACTCCAGAGAATGCCCATGACTTGCCAGGATTGGGGCTGGCGCTAACCCAGGCTCATGCCCAAGTGCTGGAGCAATTTCGAGCCAAAACACAGCAGGGACTGTGGCACATGCTGCCGGATGACGGCTATATCCACAAGCACCTTACCTGGCATTTTGAACAGGCAGCTCAACCCGAGGCCATTCACCAGCTTCTGCAAGAGTCCACAGCAGCAGGGCGCAATGGCTGGTATGAGGCTTGTGAACGTTTGGGATTGACTGCGAACTTTGTCACGGACATAGCGCGAGCTTGGCGATTGGCAGAGACGCTCTATGCGGATGAGCCGTTGACGGCAATTAACTTACAGTGCCGCCATACCCTAATCACAGCTTCTTTGAATAGTTTGGCGAGTAACTTGCCGCCAGAGTTGATCGCCGCGCTGGTACAAAAGGGACATTGGCAACCGATTCAGGGACTAGCCTATGTCCAGCAAATTCAACAAGCTAGTTCACGAGCAGAGGCGATCGTCGCCCTCGCTCCCTGTTTGCCAGAGTCGATGCTGAGCGAAGCCTTGGAAGTGACTCGCCAGATTCAGTCTGAGGATTCCCGATCGATTGCGTTGAGTGCGTTGGTGCCCCATCTGCCGGAGCTGGCGAGCGAAGCCTTGGAAGTGACCCGCCAGATTCAGTCTGAGGATTCCCGATCGAGTGCGTTGAGTGAGTTGGTGCCCC
>NZ_JCACIN010000112.1:0-15017 GCF_059504425.1 Drouetiella sp. | reverse complement strand
TCAGCCTATCGCCAGCCCCACGCCGACTCCCACAGTTTCCCTCACGCCCACGCCCACCCCGACCCCCACGCCCACCCCGACCCCCACTCCTACGCCCCCGCCCACACAGCCGACGGAATATAGCCAGCGGCTAGAAGGAATCCTGCTGCCTGATAGCGAAACCAAAACCTTCCAGGGCAATTTGCGATCGAATGAAACCATTGCCTATGTCATTCCGGCTGAGCAAGGACAAACGCTGAATGCCTCGCTGGAAGGAGAAGGAGTGCTGCTGACGGTGCTAGCGCCCAATCGGGAACCCGTCGTTGATCGCGTTCCGGCTTGGCAAGGGGCGCTCACCTACACGGGAGACTATGTGGTGCGGCTTAGCCCTGTTAAAGGTCTGCCCGAAAGCGATTTTCGGCTGAATCTTAACCTTCAGCCTCTCCCTTCGCCCTCGCCTTCACCCGAATCGCCCAGCCCGATTGATACGCTGCCGCCTACAGAGCCGCAGATTGAAACTACGCCGCTGAATGTGTCTCTAGGTCGTCCGGTCGAGTTTTCCGACAGGGCAAGCGACGAAGTCACCAAGCGCTATCTCGTCGATGTCCAGCCTGGGCAGATTCTTAGCGCTGAGGTTTTAGAGGGCAGAGTCTCGATTAACGTGCGCTATCCTAACGGTGAGTTGGTAGAAGGGGGCAACGAGGTGAGAAACTGGTCAGGTCGGATTTTTGACCAGGGGCGCTATCAAATTGATGTAGTCGCCAATCGCCGATCGTCATTCTCGCTCAGAGTTTTGCTGGACGACCAGCCTCAATAGATTTTTCAATACCCTCAAAATTTATGGAACCGCCTCAGCCGAAAATCGTTCCATTGAAACCTAGTCAATTGAAACCTAGCAATTGGGCGATCGCTCAGCTACCCGGCATCAGCCCTCAAGATGAGGCTAGCTTAGTGGGCTGCGGCATTCACACCACGTTTCAGCTTCTTCAAAAGGCTCAGACGCCCGACCAGCGGCAAATTCTGGCGGCTGAAATGCAAATTCCTATTCAGCATGTCAACAAGTGGGCGGCGCTGGCTCACCTTGCCTGCATTCCAACAGTAGGCTGTCAATATTGTGGACTGCTGCTGCACGCGGGTATTAGCTCTCCGGGACAGTTGGCTCAGACCCCGATCGCCCGATTGCACCAGCAGGTTCTCAAGCTGCAAATTGCCACAATGCAGCGGCAGGATCTTTGTCCTGGATTTGGTGAAGTTGCCCAGTGGATTGAGCAGGCTATTCAGCTCCAGGCTCGCCGCGCCGCGCCCAAGGGCTAATCTGGATACCCAACTCATCTAGGGTAATTGTCAAAATGTGATGATTTTCTACTGGGTGCGCTTTGCACACCCAGTAGAAAATCATCACATGAATATAAGTCCCCTAATCTGGATACCAAAACATACCTTTAATGCCTTCAGGATCTTGCATAAACCCTAGACCCCGATAAAATTCGACTACCTGCGGGTCGGCAAACAGCGTAATGTTGCTGATGTCCTCGCTGCGGAGCTTTTTAATCATCTGACGCATTAAGGCTTTTCCTAGCCCTTTGCTCTGAAAATCTGGGTGAATCACCACATCCCAAATAGTGGCGTTAAATGCGTGATCAGAGGTTGCCCGCGAGAAGCCTACCAGCCGCTTACTTGCGCCCTTCTGCTCCCACATAGAAACCACCAGAAAGCTAAATTGAATAGCTTTCTTAACTTTTCTTAAAGGACGGCGCGACCAACCCACCGCATCACAAAGCTCTTCTAGCTCGTAGAGATCGATTTCGCGATCGGTGCTAAAGAAAATACGAGAGTTGCCCACCATAACGCCCTGAGCAGAGGAACCATCCGCTTCGGTGGTCTTGGGCAGGGCGGCATCAGAAGTGCTAAATAAGCTTTTCCAGAAACCCATCAGGCGCGGTTAAGGTAATTGAGAAATTGGATGGCGGGAACGGTTAATGTACAGGTGGTCTGGACAATAACTCCTGAAATATAAGCTTAGCAAGATAGCCTCGCATATTACACGATCGCAAATATTTATTGTGCTTGCTAAATTTTGGGCAGGCGGGCTGACCGACCCTACAGGAGGCAGGCTACACCCTTAACCCTTCTTTTATAGCAACTGCCAAGGCGGTTAGGACGGGGACATTTTTGGTGGGGCGCTAAGCGCCCCACCAAAAATGTCCTAAGCAAACTAGCGACAGCTATAACCGTCACCGTTGTGACTGTTCATCTTCCCCCTACAGACGTAGGATAAGAACGCTTGCTATTCAGATTCTATTCAACCTATTCATGAGAGGAATTCTATGCTGTTCTCTGGTGCTCAGCCTGCATTACTCGTCTTGGCAGATGGAACAACCTATCGAGGGTGGTCGTTTGGTGCATCGGCTACTGCCATCGGCGAGGTGGTATTTAACACAGGCATGACGGGCTACCAGGAGGTGCTGACCGATCCAAGCTACCGAGGGCAAATTATTACCTTTACCTATCCTGAGTTAGGAAATACGGGCGTTAATCCTGAAGACGAAGAGTCAGGTCGTCCGCAGATTAAAGGGGCGATCGCCCGAAACATCTGCTCTCGCCCCAGCAACTGGCGATCGACTCAATCGCTGCAAGATTACCTGAAGAAGTATGGGATTCCCGGCATTTACGGCATTGACACTCGCGCTCTGACCCGCAAGCTGCGATCGGCAGGCGCGATGAATGGCGGCATCTCTACCGAAATTCTTGATCCAGCCGATTTGTTGATGCGGGTGCAGGAAGCCCCCAGCATGGCAGGGCTAAATCTGGTGCGCGAAGTCAGCACGCAATCGGCATACGAATGGTCTGAAACGACGGATGCTGCCTGGGACTATACGATTAAACCGACCTCGACCGCGATCGCCCAGGCTCCAACCGAACCTCTGACCGTTGTGGCGATCGACTTTGGTATCAAGAAAAATATCTTGCGACGGCTAGCCAGCTACGGCTGTCGGGTCATTGTCGTACCCGTAGACACGCCGCCCGAAGACATCCTCAAGTACAACCCAGATGGCATCTTTCTCTCGAATGGGCCTGGCGATCCGGCAACCGTAGCAGAGGGCATCGCCACTACTAAAGCGCTCTTGACCAGCGAAAAGCCAATGTTTGGTATCTGTATGGGACATCAAATTTTGGGTTTGTCTCTGGGAGCTGAAACCTTCAAGCTGAAATTTGGGCATCGGGGACTCAATCAGCCCTGCGGCATGAGTCAGCAGCCCGTAGAAATCACCAGCCAAAATCACGGCTTTGCCATTAGCGCTGATTCTTTGCCCAATGTCGAAGTGGAGATCACGCACCTGAATTTGAACGATCGCACGGTGGCGGGTCTACGCCATAAAACCCTGCCGCTATTCTCGGTGCAGTATCACCCAGAGGCGAGTCCGGGTCCCCATGATGCAGACTATTTGTTTGAGAAATTCGTTCAGGCAATGCTGCTGCATCGTCAACAGAGTGCCAAGGCGATCGGTTAATTGATTCTTTGGAGTTGGGCAAAGATTGGTCTAAGATCTGGCGGCGATCGCCTGACTCCAATGAATTAACTTATCGGCTAGCACCTGCTTTTGTACAGGCTTGCTGAGGTAATCATCCATGCCGACCTGAAGGCAGCGATCGTGATCTTCTTTCATCGCATTAGCCGTCATAGCAATAATGACCGGATATCGGGTTAAACCCTGAAGCTCATGCTCCTGAAGCTCATGCTCCTGAAGCTGCCGGATGGCTTGAGTTGCCTCATATCCATCCATGATCGGCATCTGACAATCCATGAAAATCACGTCGTAGCCGATCTGCGACACCAAATCCAATGCCTCTCTACCGTTGGCGGCAACGTCAGCTGCATAGCCCAGGTTTTTGAGTTGGTTTAGCGCGACTTTTTGATTGACTAGGCTATCTTCGACCAGGAGAATTTTGAGCTTTTTTGAGGAGCGATCGGGGAGAGCAGAGAGGGGTTGAGAGGGGCGATCGTCCCTCAACGCCAGGTGACCCGCTTCAGAATTCATCACCTGTATCAAGCAGTCAAACAAGCGAGACTGCTTCACGGGTTTTATCAGATAAGCAGAGAATCCCAATTCCTGCACCCGATTCATGCCCTTTTGGTTGAGTGAGGTCAACATCACTAGCTTAGTGTTAGCTAACAGAGGATTAGCCCTGATGGCTTTTCCGACTGCTTCTCCATCCATGCTGGGCATTTGCATGTCTAAGATGATGATGTCATAGGAACGACCCTGAAGCAGCCCAGATTCCAGCATTTTCCAGGCTTCCTCGCCGCTTGCTGCCTCTTCGACCCGCATTCCCCAAGCAGCTGCCTGATGCTGTAGGATTTTGCGGTTAGTGGGGCTGTCATCCACAATCAGGAGCCGCAGTCCCCGCAGACTGTCCGTTACCAACGGCATGGCAACCTGGGGCTGCTTTTCAAAGGCAAGTTCAAACTGAAACTTCGAGCCTTGTCCGGGGGTGCTGCTCACTTGAATGGTACTGCCCATCAGCTCTACAAGCTGCTTGCAAATAGCTAGCCCTAAGCCCGTGCCGCCAAATTTGCGCGTAGTGGAAGCGTCAACCTGAGAAAAAGGTAGAAACAACTTCTTTAAACCGTCTGGCGCAATGCCCATCCCGGTATCCTCTACTGAGAATAGCAGGGTGGCGATCGCGCCTGAATCTGCTGTTTTTGCTTTAGATTGCGTCTCAGATTGCGTCTCAGATTGCAGCGAAACCCGAATCACCACTTCGCCCGTTGCCGTAAATTTAATCGCGTTACTAACCAAATTGGTCAACACCTGACGCAAACGGCTGACATCACCCCGCAGTCGAGTGGGCACATTGGGTTCCACCCAGGCAGCAATCTCTAGCTGTTTAGCATGGGCTGATGCCGCCAGCAGATCGGTCACTTCTTCGGCGCAAGAAACGACATCAAAATCTAAGATCTCCAGCTCCATTTCGCCTGCTTCCAGCTTGGAGAAATCTAGAATTTCGTTCAGCAACATCAGCAGGTGATTGCCGCTAGTGCGAATCGTTTCGGCGAAATCATACTGCTGTGCATCCAAACGAGTATCAAGGAGTAATCCAGTCATGCCCAAAACAGCATTCAGCGGTGTGCGGATTTCATGACTCATGGTTGCCAAAAAAGTGCTTTTCATCTGAGCTGCCTGTTCAGCCCGTTTGCGTGCCAAATCCAATGCTTCATTCTGCTCTGCCAGATGCTGATTACGAAGAACTTCTTGCCCTTGGATGTGCTGGCGTTCAGCCTCAGCGCGCTTGGCTTCGCTAATATCTACCGCCGAACCTTCGTAGTGCAGCACATCGCCGCTGTTGTCACGAATTGCCCGTACGCTCTCAGAGATCCAGGTCATACTGCCGTCTTTGCGATAAACCTGAGACTCTACATCGGTTATCTGATCCTGCGTTTTCATCCGCTCTAGCAGAGCTTGCCGTAGAGTGGGGTCAACATAAAGCTGCTTAGCAATATTGGTTACGCTTGAGATAAAGTCTTGTGGAGACTCATAGCCGTAAATCTTAGCTAGAGCCGAGTTGGCGTTTAGTAAACGTCCCTCAGGTGTAGCTTGAAAAATGCCGACGATCGAGTTCTCGAAGATGCTGCGATATTTTTCCTCGGTCTGGCGTAGCTCAATCTCAGCGCGCTTCCTTTCTGTGATGTCAATTCCAGTACCGATAATATATTTTGTCTTTCCTTTGGCATCTAGGAGAACGGTGTTAGTCCAGGCGATAAGACGGCGATCGCCCTTCCGAGTAATCCAGTTGTTTTCATGGTGTTTCGGAAGGTCAGAAGAGTTGCCTGCCGAAAAAGCTGACTGCATAAACTCTGCGTCATTAGAATCGAGAAAAATATTCCAAAAAAACTTATTCCGAACTTCAGAGAAGGAGTATTCAGTAATATCGGCACATTTTTGATTAAAACGAATAATTCTCCCAGCTAAATCTAGAACAATAACGAGAGTATCTGTAGTATCTAAGATTGCTGTTATGAAGTCACGCTCTTGTTCCAGATTTTGTTCTATACTTTGCCTTTTTTTTAGATCCTCGCGAATGAAATAGAAGACACCTGCTAGGGTTATAAGTTCTAAAAGCGTTCCTACAGTGGAGGTATAGGCTATCCGATCGATCGAGGATCTGTTTCTCGCCAACTCCAGCTTTTCTAGTTCTAAGCTTTCAGAGGTTTGCGGTTCTTCTGGCGTTTGAGACGATCGCATTTCGGCAATCTGATAGTAAAACAACCCATTGACTGTCAGCAACACGGCAGATGCAATGCCTAGCCAGACTGCGACTCTTCTAATAAAGGGATCTTTGGTGAGTCTAACGGCGCGATTGGCTTCAGAGCTAATGACCGATCGCTCAATTTCGGCTAGATTTCGACGGATCTCGATCTGATCGACAACCTGCTGCCCTAGCGCCTTGAGGGTGTTGATTTGCTTGGAAGTGAGCTGCCGAGGCACATGGTCGATCACACACAGCGTGCCTAGACGATAGCCCTCAGATGTGGTCAACGGCACACCCGCATAAAATCGCACAAAGGGTTCACCGATCGCCAGAGGATTGTCAGCAAACCGCTTGTCAGCCAGCGCATCCGGGACGATAAACACATCATCTTGCAGAATGGCATGGGTACAAAAAGCTATGTTGCGATGGGTTTCATTCACCGCTAATCCCACTCTTGCCTTAAACCACTGTCGCTGTTCATCCACCAAGCTCACAAGGGCGATCGGCGTTTGGCAAATATATGCCGCTACCTGGCAGATATCATCAAAAGCGCGTTCGGGCGATGTGTCCAGAATTTTGCACTGCTGGAGCGCCACAAGTCGCTCGGATTCATTTGCCGTAAGGGGAGCAATGCGCATATCAGTACCGTAGTCTTGCTGAGATCGCAGAGAAGTTGCAAAAGATGCTTAGCTACTATAACCCTGGCTACTAAGCCCCTGGCTAGGATGATCCCTAAGACAGAGCCTTTCGTCATAAGCTAGCACCGGAGCGCTAACCCTTGGTTCGTAAATAATGCGTAGATTTCGGAAGCGAGGGTGAAGTTGGTTGAGTTTACCCGTAAAACTACTACCCGTTGTTTCACCTATGCTTCATTTTTACTGCGTCTCATTTCTCTAGAGGCATCGGCGGGTCAGCCAAAAGACTCCTAGCTGACCACAGGATTACGGGCACGCTCGATTTCTTCTAGCGTATTCAAAACCAGACGTTTGGCTTGCAGCTTCCAGCCCCGCTTTTGAATAACGATCGCCGCAGCAGTGCCTCCAATAGTTGCCAAAAAATCTAGCGGCTGAAACATAGAGATGCCAAATAGTAGACCTAGTCCAGCAATTCCCCAAAAGGGAAGAGCGATCGTCTGGCGCTGAGTCTCTAGCAGCTTGCTTAAACCCTCGTTAGGTAGCTCGGACATTAGCACCGCTTTAATTTGCTTTTGTTCGGCTAGCGAAACCGACAGACCAATCTTTTGCCGCAGCTTTTCGATTTTACGAGCGTCAGTGCTGTATTGCGTCAGCTCATCTTCTGCCATCATGATTACGCGATCGTACTGTCCCATGGCTTTGCCTCGTGTCTTAGATAAAAGGATCTGAAGACTTCAGTATGCCAAGAATTCTGCCTGCTTACACTTTTCGCGGGTCATAGGGCGATCGCTCTGGCTGGGGCTGACGTTACAGCGTTCTTGGCGAATGCTACAGCGCTTGTAATCAAGGGCGCAGCGTTCATGACCGTTACAGCATTCGTTATTACATTCGTTATTGCTGCTGTGGCATTCGTAACGACAATCTCCTTTACAGCCTGAGACAGGCTCCGCAATTTAACAGATCATTTCGCTTCTCGCCCTCTCTGCGCGGAACGTGGCGGCTGCACTTTATAATGAGTCCTGTTGTTCTCGGCAGCCTCACGACTTCAAACGCGGCTCAGAGAAGCGTTTAAGGAAAATCTATGACGATCGATTCAGTTCGGTACTCCAGTCCAACTCCTTCTCCCGCCAATTTGCCCGACAAACGTAAGCTATGGATGGCGGCAATCAAGCCTCCCATGTACAGTGTCGCCATCATGCCCATTGCGTTGGGAACAGCCGTTGCCTATGCCAAAACTCAGAGGGTTCATTGGGGTACCTTCAGCATCTTTTTAATATCCGCTATTTTGATTTTGGCCTGGGAAAATATCCATAATGATCTGTTCGATGCGGAGACGGGCATCGATCACAACAAGCATCATTCTGTGGTTAATCTGACCGGAAACAAAGCTCTGGTGTTTTGGCTAGGAACGCTTTGTCTGGCAGCCGGGATTGCTGGAATCTTAGCGATCGCCTACCTGCAACAAGACCCCACCGTTGTGCTGCTGGTTCTACTGTGCTGTGGGTTGGGATATCTCTATCAAGGGCCTCCCTTTCGCCTGGGCTATCAGGGATTGGGCGAGATTCTCTGTTTTTTTAGCTTTGGGCCGTTGGCGGTGTCTGCGGCATACTACAGCCAAGCCCAATCCTGGTCGGTGACGGCGCTGGTGGTCTCGGTGATTTTGGGCATCAGCACGAGTCTGATCTTGCTTTGCTCTCACTTTCATCAGGTAGAGGATGATCTAAATGCAGGGAAGCGATCGCCTATTGTCCGGCTTGGAACCCTGCGCGGCGCACAGCTTTTACCCTGGCTCTGCGGCAGTCTCTACGGCTTGACGGTCATAGGAGTGGCGATCGGCAGTTTCCCTCTTTGGACATTGATGATTTTTGCCAGTCTGCCCTCTGCTCTAAAGCTCTGTCGGCACGTGCTAGAAAATCATGACAAGCCCGACAACGTGAAAAACTGCAAATTTATTGCCGTAGCGCTGCATTTCTGGAGCGGGTTGCTGCTCAGTCTTGGCTTTATTCTGTAGCTTAAGCTTAATTTTGTAGCTTGAATTTTTTATCCTAAATTTTTCTGGTTCATGGCTCAAATCAAAATTGTCGATCGGTATGACGGCAGCTTTACCTTGGCACCCGAAGTCAAAGCGGAGCTGTTTAGCCTACTGACCAATCCCGGATTTCTAGAACAGGTGGCGGCACAAGCGGGGGGCGATCGCCTTGAGTTTACCGAACTCTTATTTCAACCCATTCCCTATACCCCCACAACTCCGCGAGGTATGCCTGCCGAATACGAGCAGTACCTTCAGCCAGACTACGCCATTATTAATGTGCCGCCCAATTTCATGTTTAAGGCAAAGGTGTTTCAGCCGAGTCGCCTCTGTGCCATCTATCGCAAGCTTTACGCTCTTCCGCAAGGAGAGGGAGCATGACTGCCCTCGCTGAGCTAGACTACATTGTCTACCTCGACGCAGAGGGGCAAATGACTGACCAGTTCGATGGCAAAGTGGGAGTCTACGCCATTTTTGACCAAGAAAAAATTCTCCAGATGATTGGCTATTCCCGTGACGTGGGGTTTAGCCTGAAACAGCATTTAGTGCGGCAGCCCCAGAGCTGTTACTGGATGAAAGTGCAGACCATCGATCGTCCTAGCCGCACGCTGCTTGAGGAGATGCGGGCAGCCTGGATTGCCGAGAATGGCTCGGTTCCAGTGGGCAATGCTGCTGGGGAGGCGATGTGGAATCAGGCGATCGACGCCAAGTTGACCATGACGGCTGAAGAGCTAGCAATCTACGAGGCGAGTGATGATCCTGGCAAAATTAAGACGCTCAAAAAAGTTGCCCGGCGGGTTGAGGAAGAAGTTTTGGCGAAACTAGACGCGCGCGGCGTTAAGATGCCAATTCGGTTCGATCCCAAGCTTAAAGAAAAGGGTCTGCTGAATCTCTGACTCAATCTTCTGACCAAATCTACCGGTGAATCCTAAACTGAATCTTAATTATTTTCCTCAGGCAAAGGCTATGGCATCTGCTCTGTTATAGACTGTGGCAGTAATCCCTGCTTAATTCAGAAAAGTATGCTAGCCCTTGCCAGATTATGCTGAGACGCACATTTCCTTCTCCGGAAGCCTTGCGTCGGCTTCCCTTCGGTCTGGCAGATGTTGCAGTGATCCTGGGCACTTTACTGCTGCTGGCGCTGGTTGCCCGCCTTGGAGCAGGCACGTTGGTCAGCTTTCAGCCGCCTGATGTTGTGCCAGGAATTGATCTAGACCCGCGCAACTTGCCTTATTATGCGGGGCGATCGACCCTCCGAATGTTCGTTGCCCTGTTCTTTTCGATGGTGTTCACGCTGATCTATGGCTATGTCGCAGCGAACAGCCCTAGGGCCGAGCGGGTCATGGTGCCGCTGCTAGACATTCTGCAATCTGTTCCGGTTCTGGGCTTTTTATCGGTTACGGTTACAGGATTTATTGCATTGTTCCCCGGCAGCTTGCTGGGGTTGGAAGCGGCATCAATTTTCGCCATTTTTACCAGCCAGGTCTGGAATATGACCTTTTCGTTTTATCAGTCGCTAAAAACGGTGCCGAAAGATCTGGATGAAGCCATGACGCTGTATCGGCTGTCGCGCTGGCAGCGGTTCACCAAGCTAGAGGTGCCTTCTGCCACGATCGGTCTAGTCTGGAACGCGATGATGAGCTTTGGGGGCGGCTGGTTTTTTGTTACCGCGAGTGAGGCAATCAGCGTCCTCAATCAGGCATACACGCTGCCCGGAATTGGCTCCTATGTGGCGGCGGCGCTCGCCAAGCAAGATCTCCTTCCCTTGGGCTGGGCATTGTTGACGATCGCCATCATTATTATTCTTACCGATCAGCTCTTCTGGCGACCGCTGATTGCCTGGTCAAACAAATTTCGCTTGGAGCAGAGCGCCTCAGCCGACGCGCCAGAATCTTGGGTCTATGACCTGCTGAAGGCAGCTCGAATTCCCCGTTTGTTGGGAAAAGCTTTGACGCCTGTGCAGGAGAGCCTGAACCATCTGCTGTCTGGTCTGGCTCCTGCGCCTGCGGCTCAAATTAAGGCTCCGAATCGGTCGAGCGATCGCCTCTATAACCTGATTCTGTTGATGATTGTCGCGGCGCTAGTGGTGACGGGCGTTCATTTCATTCTGACGACCGTGGGCATTGGCGAGGTAGTGACAGCCTTTGGGTTGGGGCTATTGACGCTGCTGCGGGTGACAGCGCTGCTGATCTTTGCCACGCTGGTCTGGACACCGATTGGAGTGGCGATCGGCTTCAACCCAAAATTGGCAAGGCTGTTGCAGCCCGTCGTGCAATTTCTTGCCTCTTTCCCAGCAAACTTTATTTTCCCCTTTGCCACGCTGTTTTTCATTCATACCAACATCAGCATCAACTGGGGCAGTATCTTGTTGATGGCTTTGGGTTCCCAGTGGTATATCCTGTTTAATTCGATCGCGGGTGCCCAGAGCATTCCCACTGACTTGCGCGAGATGGCAACTGACGTAGGGCTGAAAGGCTGGCAGCGCTGGCGGCGGCTGATTATTCCCGGCATTTTCTCGGCATGGGTGACGGGAGGAGTCACGGCTAGCGGCGGAGCCTGGAATGCCAGTATTGTCTCAGAAGTGGTTTCCTGGGGTCAGACGACCCTGATTGCCACGGGGCTGGGAGCTTATATTGCTGAAGCTACAGAGACTGGCGACTGGCCGCGAATTACGCTGGGCATTGGCATGATGAGTCTATTTGTGGTGGGGATCAACCGGGTGCTCTGGCGGCGACTCTATCATCTGGCAGAAACGAAATATCATCTGTGATTCAACTTGCTAATTAAACCCGAAATACAACAAGAGCGGTGCAGATTATGAACTCAGTGCAGACAGCGACCGATGTTTTAATTGCCGTTGAGCAGGTTCACAAGAGCTTTCCCTTGCCCGATGGCAAAGGGGAATTTACTGTTCTTCGCGATATCAATGTCACGGTGCGATCGGGTGAGGTTGTGGCTTTGCTGGGTCGTAGCGGCAGCGGCAAAAGTACCCTGCTGCGGACGATGGCAGGTTTAATTTCCCCTAGCCAGGGACGGGTGCTGAGCAACGGCAAGCCGTTACGAGGGGCAAACAACGATGTGGCAATGGTATTTCAAAGTTTTGCCCTATTGCCCTGGCTGACAGTACAGCAAAATGTTGAGCTGGGTCTAGAAGCTCAGGGTGTGCCCAGAGAAGAACGACGGCAAAGAGCGCTCAAAGCCATTGACCTGGTAGGGCTAGACGGCTTCGAGAGTGCTTATCCCAAGGAGCTGTCAGGCGGCATGAAGCAGCGGGTGGGCTTTGCGCGGGCGTTTGTGCTAGAACCGCAGGTATTGTTTATGGATGAACCATTCAGCGCCCTAGATGTACTGACTTCTGAGAACCTGCGGGGGGAAATCGATGACCTGTGGAATGCCGGAACTTTTCCCTCCAAAAGCATTTTGATTGTGACGCACAACATTGAAGAAGGCGTGTTTTTAGCCGATCGCGTCATTATTCTTGGTTCTAACCCTGGACAGGTGCGGGGCGAAGTGGTGATTGACCTGCCGCGATCCCATGACCGGACGAGCGATCGCTTTAAGGCGCTCGTGGATTACATCTACACGGTCATGACCAATCCTGATGTAGAAGTAACGAGCGCTGCCCCTGTAGCAGTTACTCCAGTCGTCTCTGTGCCGCGATCGCCCTATGCTCAAGCATTACCCCATGCCCGATCGGGCGGCATTAGCGGTCTGCTGGAGCTGATTGTCGATCGACCTGACGGCAAAGATGATATTCCTCGACTAGCCGATCGACTTCAGCTTGAGGTAGACGATCTGCTGCCCATCCTGGATGCTGCGGTGCTGTTAGGCTTTGCCGAAGTTTCTCAGGGCGATGTACAGCTGACATCGATCGGCCAGGATTTTGCTACCACCACGATTCTGCGAAGCAAAGACCTGTTTCAACAGCAGGCGTTGCAGAATGTTCCGGTGCTAAGCAGTATGGCGCAGACTTTGAGGGAGAAGAAAAGCCAGTCGATGCGGGCAGATTTTTTCCTGGATTTGCTGGATGAATATTATCCTCATGAAGAAGCTGAGAAACAATTTGCCACAGCCGTAGACTGGGGGCGCTATGCTGAATTATTCGAGTACGATGCAAGTGAGGATCGGCTGTATCTACCAGAGCCAGCGATCGCTCAGATCAGGGAAAATGTCTGAAGTTAATAAAATCAGAACTTTGTAGAATCGATAAATAGGACTAAAGATTAAGATATGAATATGGGACGCAAGCAAGACTGGGCAGGGTTTGACGGGCTAGCATCAATGGCGTTTATGGGAGTGGCAGCGATCGCTCCCTTAGTGGTAATGGTGCAACCTGCTGCTGCCGATACGGTGCGCGGCAGCGGCACGTTTTTGTTGGAAGGGCGATCGGCGGCTCGCATTACCAGTATTTCCTACCAATATGGAAGTGAGTCTAACCGGACGCTAGTGCTGCTTCTAGAAGACGGACGGAGCATAACGCTGGGTGGACGTTTGCTAGAAGGACAAAACAGCAGGCTTCAGGTAGAGAGTTCGGGCAACGCCGATGCCTCTGGGATCTTAAGCATTACCTACGCAGATGCTAATCCAGACAAGATTAGCGGTAAGGGTTTGCTAGATGGACAGCGCTACTCGGTTGAATTTTCGCGCGATCGCTCTAGCTAGAAGCTCTGGGTCATCTGAAATCTAGGTGATCTGAAATCTAGGTGATCTGAAATCCGTATTCCTGCATTCGTAAAATCCCTGCTTTCAGCAAGCTTTGATCCTCTGGGCTACAGGCTAAATTGGGTCAAGTGGTCAGGTTGAGGGTTAGCAACTTTACCAGGACTGCCCAATTAATCGAAAGCAAAGGGATGGGAGCGAGATGAGGGAAACTTCGGATTCGGTAGGGCAAGATTCAGCAGCTGATCTAGAGCAGGGTTTCTGGCAAAAACTGAGGGATTTTGCCAAAATTGCGGGGAAAGAAGTGATTGAGAAGGCGCTCATTCTGCTCTATGCGGCTCAGCGCCCCGAAACTCCCCTGTGGGCAAAAACAGTGATTTATTCCGCGTTGGCTTACTTCATTTTGCCTACCGATCTTATACCTGACTTTGTGCCAGTCACAGGCTATGCTGACGATTTAGCCACGTTGGTGACGGCTTTGGGCGCAGTGGCGATGTGCATTACGCCCGACGTAAAAGACATGGCAAAGCAGAAAGTCAACGATTGGTTCGGAGAGAATGATCTTCAGCCAGCCAGCACAGATTTTTCTAGAGAGGGTGAATCGATTCGCGAAATTCCGATCGATTGAAAGTCTTTAACCCGCCAGAATATATAGCGCTACGCGCTTAGATCCAACGAGTTATTTTTTGAGAGCCGCGCTCCGCGCGGCTCTCAAAAAATAACTCGTCCTAACTCAATTACGTAATGCCATATAGCAACCGCCAAGGCGGTTTGCTGAGGACATTTTGGGTGGGGCGCGAAGCGCCCCACCCAAAATGTCCTCAGCAAACTGGCAACAGCTATAACTTTGGCTAGAGGGTAAGGGAGTAGGTCTTAGTTACCTTAAGACTGTAGTGGGAACGGACTGCAATGGCTACCCGAACGCATCTCAGTCTTAGGTTGCCACTGCAATGTTTTAGCTATGAGCCTATCTCTCAACCCAGTAGTGGAGTCTATGAAAAATCTAATTTCCAGCACCTATTCCTTGTTAAGACGCAGCCTGACTGTAGTTTTAGCCGCTGCGCTCATATTTGTGAGTGCTTACTCAAGCGCTGCTTATGCTTTACCTCCTGTTAGCCCTATAGCCTTAAGCGCGTCTGATAGTAGTCAGATGCAGACTGACAAATCTTTGGGTGAACGGATGCGTGAACGAATTCGAGAAACCGATCGCAATTCTGAAAGACCCAAAACAACGGGGGAATTTGAACAGGAAGCTCGTGATGGCGTACCGCTAGATGAGCGCGTTCAGAATATCATTCGAGATTCAGGAGAGGCGTTCAATCAATTTGGACAAGAGTACTCAGTAGGTGCTCAAGAAAGTGTCCGAAGCCTCAAGGAAAAAGCGGCAGAGGTAATTAAGTAGGTAGGACTTACGCAAGCCCTCTAGCTGTAGTGCATTTTTGTTGTGTGTGGTGGGCTGCGCC